>DASQGM010000259.1:0-9358 GCA_035632615.1 bacterium
GTCGGCCGCGTACCCGCCGAACAGCGCCGGCGCTTTGCCAGCGCGGTACTGGACCAAGGAGACCGTGCACGGCAACCCGTCCAGATCGACGGTGATGCCGACCGCCGCAAGATCCGACTGGATCTTCTGCGCGAGCAGCGAGTACTTGATCCCGTACGATGTGGCGTCGGCGGCGAACAGCAGCCGGCCCTTGGCCTCCGCCAGCCCCGCTTCCTTCAGCAACGCCTTCGCCTTGTTCTTGTCGGTCTTGAAGGCTTCACGAGGATCGAGCGCGCCGGGCAGGTCGTTCGGGATCACGCCGGCCATGCGCTGCGCGCCGGATCCGGCGATGGCGAGAATGCCGTCGTAGTCGAGGGCGTACCGGATCGCCTGGAGCACCTTGGGGTTGGCGAGCTGCCCGCTGAGCGCCGGGTCCATGTTCACCATCATCACGAACGACGTCGCGACGACGCTCGACTGGATCGTCACCGACGGCACGCGCCGCAGCGTCGCGAGGTTCTCCTGCCCGAGACTGACGCCCAGGTCGAGGTCGCCGCGCTCGAGCTGCAGCGCCTCTGTCGACGGCTCGGGGATGTTGCGCAGCACGATGCGGTCCATCTTCGCAGGGGCACGCCAGTGATTGGGGTTCCGGGCGAGCACGAGCTCCTGCGTGGGCGTATAGCTCTGGATCATGAACGGGCCACTGCCTGCAGAGTGCGACTGCAGCCACGCCTCCGCGTGGTCTTTGGTCTTGGCGTCCGGGCTCGCGTCCCCGCCCTGCGTCGTGACGAGCTTGGTGTCCATGACGCCGAGCGCACCGTTGGACAGGATCGGCAGGATCGACGGCTGCGGCGTCTTGAGGCGCAGCACGACCGTCTGCGGATCCGGCGCCTGGACTTCATCGACGTTGCCGAGGAAGAACGCGGGATTCGACTGGAGGTTCATGACCCGGTCGAACGACCACTTGACGTCGGCCGACGTCAGCGGGTTGCCGCTCGCGAACCGGACCCCCTGGCGCAGCGTGAACGTGTAGAGCCGCCCCCCGCCCGACACCTTCCACGACGCGGCGAGATGCGGCTTCGGCGTCGAGAGGTCCGCGCCGTCGAACGTCACCAGCGCGTCGTAGCAGGCGTGGGTGACCATCTCGCCGTCCGGCTCGAGCGTGTGGCCGGGGTCGAGACTCCGGATCACGAAGTTTGGCGCCATGATCAGGGTGGTTGCCTGATTGGCGGGCGCCGCCGCACGCGCGCGACCGTCCCGTCGCAGACCACCCGCCAGCGCGAATCCGGCCGCGCCTCCCGCCGCCTTCAGCGCCGTGCGGCGGTTCACGCGCATTCGCCCGGTCGACCCGGACACCCTGCGTGCCTCATCGCCCGTCATGTGTGCCCCCCTCTTCGAGAGTGACGCCCCAGGAAGCACCGGCGTCGGCGCCGTGCCTCCTGGGGCGGGTATGGCGCGATGCTATGCGGTCTTCCGAATGGTGTAAAGATCGATCGCCCAAACGCTGTTGTAGGTCACGCCCTGGACGTTGGACCGGAACGCGTACGGAATCGCCGGCTGGAACAACGGCGCATACGGCCCGACCTGGGCCATCATCCGCTCCCAGTCCTGCAACATCGCGACGCGCTTCTTCTCGTCGACCTCCGCCTCCGCCGCGTCCGCCATGGCCGCGAGCTTGGCGGCCTCCGGGGAGGCCGACGGCAGCCACCCCGCGCGCTTCCCAACGACGCGGCCTGGGGCGTACACGAGGAAGTCGGTGGCGTCCGCGTAGTCCGCGGCCCACCCCCACACGCCGAACTGGTCCTTGCCGCCGCGGTACAGCGTCAGCGACGTGACGGTCGGCAGGCCGTCCAGCTTCAACTGGATTCCGACCGCGGCGAGATCGGATTGGATCTTCTGCGCGATGAGCGCCGTCGGAATCCCGAACTGGATCGCGTCGCTGGAGTACGAAAACGTCCCGCTGACCGTGCTCAATCCGGACTCCTTCAGCAGGCTCTTCGCCTTCTCGCGATCGGTCCGGGTGGCGGCGCTGCTCGGCAGGGACCCTGGCAGGAGCGTCGGAATGACGCCGGCGAGCCGGACCGCACCCGGGCCCGCGATGCGCATGATCCCGTCGTAGTCGAGCGCGTACCGCACCGCCTGCTGCACTTTGACATTTGCGAACGGTCCGCCGACGTCGGGCGCGTTGTTCATGAGCACGTAGAACGTCGTCGCCGAGGGGCTCGTTTGGACGACCACGTTCGGGGCGCGCCGCAGCGCCGGGATTTGATCGGGCCCGATGTCGGACGCAAGGTCCAAGTCCCCGCGCACGACCTGCAGGGCCTGCGTCACCGGATCGGGCACGTTCCGCATGACCACGCGGTCAAGCTTGGCGGGGCTGCCCCAGAAGTTCGGGTTGCGCACGAGCACGAGTTCCTGTCCGGCCGTGTAGCTCTGAATCATGAACGGCCCGCTGCCGGCAGAGTGCTGGAACAGATACGGCTCCGCATGATCCGCGTTCTTCGCGTCCGCCCCGGCGTCTCCACCGTTCTGCATCAGCACCTTGCTGTCCAGGATCCCCAACCCCGGATGCGAGAGAATCGGGATCAAGGGCAGCTCGGGCGCCTTCGTGCGGATGACGACGGTGTGCGGATCGGGTGCCGCGACGCTGTCGACGCCGTCGAAGAGGAAAAGCGTGTTGGCCTTCAGGTTGAGGACCCGGTCGAACGACCACTTGACGTCGGCCGACGTCAACGGGTTGCCGCTCGCGAATCGCACGCCTTGCCGCAGCGTAAACGTAAACGTCTTCGCGTCGGCACTGACCTTCCACGCGGTGGCCAAGTGCGGTCGCGGGGTCCTG
Organism: bacterium; assembly: GCA_035632615.1. Taxonomy (GTDB): domain Bacteria; phylum Sysuimicrobiota; class Sysuimicrobiia; order Sysuimicrobiales; family Segetimicrobiaceae; genus JAJPIA01. The sequence continues at coordinate 2,819 of DASQGM010000259.1, forward strand.
AGATCCTCGCCGTTGAACGTGAGCAGCGTATCGTACGTGACCTTCTCGACCATCATGCCGGTGACTTCGATCGTCCGGCCCGGATCGAGCGTGCGGAACATCACGTTGCCGCCGATCAGCAGCGTGCCCCGGTCACCGGTCGTGGCTGCCGCCTCGGCGCGCGGCGTCCACGCCGTCAACCCAACCCCGCTCAAGAAGCCTGCCGCGGCCAGACCCGCCCCGGCGCCTGCCGTGCGAAGAAACGTCCGCCGACTCACTCCCCGCGCGTTGCCGTCCGGCCCGCGCCGCAGATCGGAACAACTCATCCCTCGTCCCCCTCCCAGGTGCCGAGCTATCTCCGACCCGACCGTGAACCCCCCTGCCAGCCGAGCGATCCAGGGCGACCGAGCGATGCCGGCGATCTCGCGCCTCCCCCCGCGCGTGCATCACGCAAAGGGCGTCGCCCGGCCCTTGTTTCGTCCCGCGCCGGGTTCTCTCCTGTTGCGCGCCCCCGGACCTCAGAAGCTCCACGCCCGTCGCCCGGCACCTCGAGACGCGGCGCGCCGGGCGTCATCGGATCTCGAACAACGCGATCTGCGCCTGCGGGAGAAACGCGCGGCGATGCGCCTGACACGGCCCGTACCGGACCAGCGCCGCCAGGTGCTCCGGCGTGGCGTACCCTTTGTGCCGGGCGAATCCATACGCCGGAAACGCCTCGTGCAGACCGCGCATCACGCGATCCCTCGCCACCTTGGCCACGATCGAGGCCGCGGCGATGCACGCGCACGTCGCATCGCCGTCGATGACGGTGGCCTGCGCACACGAGACCGGCAGGCGCTCGCGGCCGTCGATCAGCAGGAACTCGGGGGCTGGCGCCAGCGCCGCCACCGCTCGGCGCATCGCAAGGCGTGTCGCACCCAGGATGTTCCACCGGTCGATCTCGGCCACGGACGCCTCGCCGATCCCCACCGCAAGCGCGCACGCCCGGATCTCCACGTCGAGCACCTCGCGCGCCTCCGGCGTCAGGCGCTTGCTGTCGTCGAGTCCGGCGAGCACCGCGTCCGGCCCCAGAATCACGGCAGCGGCGAACACCGGGCCGGCCAGCGGACCCCGCCCCACCTCGTCCACCCCGGCCACGAGGCGACCCAGCGGGGCGCGACGCCGGTCCTCGCGATACAGGGCACGGAGCCGCGCCCGCTCCCGCAGCTCCGCCTCGCGGGCGGCGCGGTACCGGGCGACCAGCGCGGACACGGACGCTCGGGGATCACGGGCGAGGCCCTGCAGAGTCACGCCCGGCACACGACGCGCGGCCGCGAGGTAGGCGGCGATCTCGGAAACGGTCAGCTGCCGGGGGTCCATGCCGGGATGCCGCGCGAGACGGCGGGGCGGCCAGGGGACGTCCGGCGGCGGGTGCGATCCGCCGCGGGCCGTCCGGGGAAACGGTCAGCGCACGAAGCCAATCCGCTGAGGCGGCCAGTAGATGAAGACCGCCCGGCCGATGATGTTCGCACGGGGCACATATCCGAAGAACCGGCTGTCCTCGCTGTTGTTCCGGTTGTCGCCGAGCACGAAGTACTCGGTTGCCGGCACCACAATCGGCCCGTAGTTGCCGAAGTCCGGGCGGGTCGTGTAGCCCTTCTCCGAGATGCGCGTCCCGTCGATGTAGACGACACCTTCCTTGAGTTGAGCGTGCTGTCCCGGGAGCCCGATCACGCGCTTCACGAAGTCGCGGGACGGGTTCAGCGGGTAACGAAACACGATCACGTCCCCCCGCCGCACCGGCTCGAACCGGTAGAGGAACTTCGCAACGAGGATGCGGTCGTCCACCATCAGCGTCGGCTCCATCGAGCCGGACGGGATGTAGAACGCCTGCACAACAAATGTGATGATGACCAGGCTGAGGACGGCGGCGAAGATGCACGCGTCCAGCGTCTCGATGATCGAGGCGCGGACGGCCTGCGGAATTTGGGACGCCCGCTTGACGATGATGCGGGACGCGACGAGCAGCGCGGAGATCCCGAGGATGACGGTGGGGATGCTGAGGGTGCCCACGGCTCCGGCGCTACCGCTTTTCCTTGATGCGGCTCTCCTTGCCGATCTTCTCCCGAAGATAATACAGCTTCGCCCGGCGTACGCGCCCCTTGCGGAGGATCTCGATCTTCTCAACGCGGGGCGAGTGCAGCGGGAACGTGCGCTCGACGCCGACGCCGTGCGAGACGCGGCGGACCGTAAACGCCTCCCGGATCCCGCCGCCGCGGCGCGCGATGACGACGCCCTCGAACGCCTGGAGGCGCTCACGCCCACCCTCGGCGACCTTCATGTGGACTCGAACGGTGTCGCCGGCGCCAAAGGACGGCAGGCCGGGCTTGAGCTGCTGCCGCTCGATGGCCATGAGCCTCTCCATTGCGTGTCCCCCTCTGCACTCGTGACAGCGCATTATAGCATGCGTCTTGTCACGGTCACAAGCCGGATGCGCGACGTCTACGTCGGACGCTGCCGCAGCTCCACGAGCAGGGCGCGCGCCTCGTCGTCGAGCGCGGCGTCGTCGATCAGGTCTGGCCGCCGGCGGAGCGTACGCCGGAGCGCCTCGCGCTTCCGCCACCGCCGGATCTCTTCATGATGTCCGCTCAGCAGCACCTCGGGCACCGCCAGGCCATGGTACTCCACGGGCCGGGTGTACTGCGGGAAGTCGAGCAGGCCCGCCGAGAACGAGTCCCCGGCCACCGAGGCCTCGTCCTTGACGGCGCCGGGCAGCAGACGTCCCACCGCCTCGACGATCACCATCGCCGCGAGCTCGCCGCCCGTCAACACATAGTCGCCGATGCTGACCTCCTCGGCCCCCAGCAGCGCCGCGACGCGTTCGTCCACGCCTTCGTACCGGCCACACAACAGCACCAGGTGCGGGACGGCGGCGTACGCGCGCGCCCGCGCCTGGGTAAACACCTCGCCCTGCGGGCTGGTCAAAAGCACCGTCGGCGGCCCGTCCGGGTGGACGGCGCGAATGGCGTCGACGGCCCGGACGAACGGCTCCGCTTTCATCACCATCCCCGCACCCCCGCCGTACGGCGCGTCGTCCACGGTGCGGTGCCGGTCTTCGGTGAACACCCGAAGATCCCAGACCACCAGATCGAGCAGGCGACGCTCGCGGGCCCGCCCGAGGATGCCGACGCCGAGCGGCCCCGGGAAGATCTCGGGAAAGATGGTGACGACGTCGATCCGCATCACATCCACTCGGGAAGGCGCGCGACGATCTCCCCGGCCGCCACGTCGATGGTCTCGATGACGCCCTCCACGGCCGGCAACAGCGTGTCGCGACCGCCGGCCGATCGCACCACGTACACGTCGTTGCTGCCGGTGCGCAACACATCCGTGACCTCGCCGACCGGCTGCCCCTCCGGGGTCCGGACCCGGAGCCCCACGATCTGAAACACGTAGAACTGCCCGGGCGGAAGCGGCCGGACCTCGGAGGCGGCGATCCGGAGCGTCGCGCCGCGCAGCGCCTGGGCCGCCTCCGGCGTGTCGACCCCGGCGAGCTTCATGACGACGAAACGCCCCACGGCCTGCGCCGACTCGACGGACGCGGTCCGGGCACCCCGTTCGTCCACGACCACCACCTCCGCGAGCGCGAGCAGATGGTCGGGGAAGTCCGTCACCGGCGCGACCCGCACCGCTCCCCGCAGCCCGTGCGGCCGGGTCACCTCCCCGACGATCACGAGATCCGCCGGATCGGACACGTCGATCTCTCGACGGCGGACGTGGCGCGGCCCGCCGCGGCTTCGGGGTGGCCGAAGGCCCCGATCCGCCTCCTGCGGCGCCGGCCGCGGACCGTGCGGCGTCACGCGCCTACCGCGTCGCGGGCGTGATGATCCCGCCGGACTGAGGTACGACGGACGGGCCCGCCTCCCGAATCTCCAAGACGATGCCGTCCTTAACGATGATCTCGGTGCGGGAGATCTTGTCGAACAGGTTGTCCCCCACGGCGAGCTCCACGGTCCCCTCGATCGTACCCTGCGTGAACTCGGCGTTCAGCTCCAGCTCTTGGGCCTCGCGCAGCCTCGCCTGCAGCTCCATGCGGGTCGCGTCCTGACGGGCCCGCTCCAACTCGAGCTGCTGCCGGATCGCCCTCGACTGCGGGTTCACCTGGCGCTCCAGCTCGAACCGGCGGAACTGCACATCGATCTGCTGGACGATCGCGTCCACCCGCTTGATCGCATCCTCGAGGTCCGCGACGTACAGACGCTTGAAGCTCTCCGTCACGATCGCCTTAATGACGACCGGCCGCTGCACCGTAATCGATGCCATCTCAACTCCTCCTCTGTCGTGCTCCCGCCAACCGGACGGAGCCCGGCCCCCCGCGCCTGCGAGGCCTACGGGCGGAGCACCTCGACGTTGACCCGCTTCCCGCTGCGCGTCGCCGCGGCGCGCGCGAGCGTCCGGATCGCCTTGATCACGCGACCGCCGCGGCCGATCACCTTGCCGACGTCCTCCGCCGCGACCTGCACTTCGATGACGGTCTCCTGCGGACCGTCCACGACGCGCACCGCGACCGCCTCCGGACGCTCCACGAGGGATCGTGCCACCAGCTCGACCAGCGCCTTCACCGCGCCGCCTTCGCCCGGGACTCCTCCCACTGCCGGAGCACCCCGGTCTTCTCGAGCACCACCCGCGCGGCATCGGACGGCCGCGCCCCCTTCCGGAGCCACGCGATCACCTTCTCCGCGTTGACCGTCATGGTGGACGGCTCCGTTCTCGGGTTGTAGAACCCCACGGTTTCGATGTAGCGTCCGCTCCGGGGGCTTCGAGAATCGGCGACAACCAGCCGGTAGAACGGCTGTCCCTTGGCGCCCCGGCGCATCAGTCGGATCTTGACGCTCATTCTCTTCCCTCCTTGCGATCTCGCCGGCATCGGGCCGGCTCCGGTCGTGCGCGTCTAGGACTGGAACGGGAGCGACAGTTTGCCCTTGCGTCGCTCCATGCCCTCAATCTGCTTCAGCATCTTGCGGGCCTCGCCGAACTGACGCAACAGGCGGTTGATCTCCTGCACCGAGGTCCCGCTACCTCGGGCGATGCGCCGCCGCCGGCTGCCATCGATCGTCTCGGGGTGGCGTCGCTCCGCCGGAGTCATCGACCCGATCATCGCCTCAATCCGCTTGAGCTCGCCCTCGTCCACCTGCGCGCCCCGGAGCTTCGCCCCCATGCCCGGAATCATGGAGAGCACCTGGTCCAGCGGCCCCATCGCGCGAACCTGGCGGATCTGCTGGGTGAAATCCTCAAGCGTGAACTCGGCGCGCCGGAGCTTTCGCTCGAGCTCCTTGGCCTGCTCGACCGTGACCTGCTCCTGCGCGCGCTCGATCAGCGTCAGCACGTCGCCCATACCCAGGATCCGCGAGGCCACCCGATCGGGGTGAAACGCCTCGAGCGCGTCCAACCGCTCGCCGGTGCCGATGAAGAAGATCGGCCGTTCGAGGGTGGCGACGACGGACAACGCGGCGCCGCCTCGGGCGTCGCCGTCGAGCTTCGTCAGGATCAAGCCGTCCAACGGGACGGCCGCGTGGAATCCCTCCGCCATCCGCACGGCGTCCTGTCCGGCCATGGCGTCCAGCACAAGCAGCGTGTAGTGGGGTGACACCGTCTCGCGCACGCGCACCAACTCGGCCACCAGATCGTCGTCGATGTGCAGCCGCCCGGCGCTGTCCACGATCAAGGTGTCGGCGGCGAGTTCGCGGCACCGGGTTAGCGCCCGACGAACGAGGGCGACCGCATCTTCGCCGGCGTGTGGGGCCACGACCGTCGCCCCCGCCTGCTGTCCCACGATCTCCAGCTGGCGGACCGCAGCCGGGCGGGACAGGTCGGCCGCCGCGAGTACCGGCGTGCGTCCCCGCTTCTTCAAGTGGGCCGCGAGCTTCCCGGCGGTCGTCGTCTTCCCGGTGCCGTGCAGACCCACCAGCAGGATCACCGTCGGAGGCTGCGGCGCCGGCGAGATGGAGTGATTCGCGGACCCCAGCAGGCGCGTCAGCTCAGCGTACACGATCTGCACGACCTGCTGGCCGGGGCTCAGGCTCTTCCACACTTCCTGCCCGACCGCGGCCTCGCGGACCCGCGAGACAAACGTGCGGGCCACCCCGACGTTCACGTCCGCCTCCAGCAACGCGAGCCGGATCTCCCGGAGCGCCGCCTCGACGTCGTCCGCAGAGAGGGTGCCCCGTCCCCGCAGCCGGGTCAGGATGCCGCCGAGCTTGGATTGCAGCTGCTCAAACATGGCCCGCCTCGTAGACGCGGAAGCCGCCACCCCGTTGCACCTCGGCGACCCGCGCGAACATCTCCCCCATCAACCGCCCCAGCGTCTGCGCGCCCTGACTCGTCCGCGCCACCAGGTACAACCGCCCCGACGGCGCCAGGCAGTCGCGCGCCTCCCGGAGGAGCCGCAGCACGACCGCCCGCCCGGCGCGGATCGGCGGATTCATCGCGATGACATCGAACGTCCTCCCCGCGACCGGCGCGCACCCGTCGCCGCAGAGCGCTTCCGCGTTCGACACGTCGTTCAGCCGGATGTTCTCGGTC
>DASQGM010000260.1:0-18034 GCA_035632615.1 bacterium
TGTTGGCCCCCAACGCGACGCCATGCCAGGCCGCCGCGGCAAACGCCGGGTAGGCCAGCGCGTGCGCGATCCGCCAGACCGGCCCCGCCAGCGCGTGGCGAAAGTACACCACCGCGGTGGACACGAGAAACGCGTACAAGCCTGCGACCCCGAGCGCGAGCGCCGGGTCGAGGGGCGCGGCCGACCCGAGGAAGATCAGCGGCGCGAACTGATCGCCCTGCGGGGAGGCCACGCCCTTGAGGGTGTGCACGGCGGACGCGACCAGGCCGGCGAGCGAGAGGATCGTGTGCGTGCCGCTGCTGCGCGCCGCCATCGGCAGGTGCCGCCGCAGCCACGGGGACGACACAGCCGTGCCGGTGACCACCGCCAGATACAACAGCAGGTAGCCGGCAAAGCCCCACAGCGATAACGTCATGGATCCGCGAGCCCGGCGAGCGCTCCCCGGACCACCTCCGCCGCCTCCTCGAGCGCGTCGACCACGCGGTTCCGCGCCCGGACCATCGCCACCCACCACACGCTGAACGCCTCCGAGTCCCGCGGCAGCGACGCCAGGGCGGGATACGGCGCAAGCGACGGGATCATCTGCGTCTGCCAAGCGTGCCCGTAGCGGTCTTGCCCGTACGTCCCGGCGACGGTGGACGCTACGGGGACGAGGATGCGGGAGAGGCGCAGCATCGCGGCGTTGAGCCGGTCCGTGGCCGCGCCGTCGGCCTCCTCCGCCCGCCGGCGGTCGCACGTCGCGTCCAGCCGCCCGGCGAGGTCGGCGAACTCCCGGGCGCGCGCGACCGCGCCGCGCATGTCGATGTCCGGCACACCGAGCGTCTCCAGTTCGGCCAGGCGCGCCACGAACCGGGACGCGATCGGACGGAACTCGTACGGCAGCACGGGGTCGGTCATCAACCCCCACAGCCAGCGCGCGTAGACGCGAAGGTGGAGCGCAAGCCGGTCGCGATCGACCTTGTCCAGGGTGTTGTGGACCGAGTGGTGCCACCAGCCGAGGTTGGCGAGCGCCGTCCGCCTGATCTCCTCGTCGGTGAACGACATCTCGCCGGCGAGGCTCGACAGCCCCACGCCGAAGAACGAGGAGTCCCCATTTTTCTGCTGACGCCGCCAGTGCACCGGCATCTCGCCGACGACCTCGCGCGTCGCCCGCACGACGTAGTTTTGGATGTCATCGGTGGAGTGCAGGTGCCACGTTGAGGAGCCCGTCATCCCGGGCTGATCGATCTGGAAATAGGCGACGCACGAACGCCGCAGGCGATCCCAGTGGACGTCGGCGAGCCGGGACGAGGAGATCATGGTGCCGGTCTCGTGCCCCATCCAGAGACCCGTGAGCAGGCCGCGACGGAGACCGTCGCGGTAGCGGTGAAACACGCGCGACAGCTCCATCATGCAGGCGTCGCCCGCTGCGTTGTCAGTCGCCTGGGGGCCGGGCCAGGAGTCCATGTGACCGCCCAGCAGGACGAACTGCCGGCCCGCAGCCGTCCCCGACTCCGCCGTCGTCATCACCAGCGGCTTCCAGCCGTTCTCGGCCTTGGCGCGCACCCGCACGCGGACGGGGCCCCGGGCGCACAGTGCCCGCAGCCGCACGCCCTCGGCGCGGGCAATCCCCACGCAGGGCAAATCCGGCATCTCGGACTCGAGCGTCTCCGGCGTGGGATTGCCCCACGCCGACTTCATCGAACCGAACGGGACGGCGGGGTTCGTATCTGCGCCCCAGTTCATCATGATCTGCGCGGTCGAGCCCCGCTTCCAGGCGATGTACGCCTTCTCGTGGCGCGCGGGCGAGTACGAAAGTTCGGAGAGCGTGATCTTGCCGCGGACGTCTTTGCCCTCGTACTCGGACTCCGCCCCAGACCCGACGTACACGAGCTCGCCCTCGACGCCGTCGGTCGAGGCGGAGTGCCCCAGCGTGTTCGCGACGATCTCGCCCGCCTCGGGGGCGAGCACGTGGACCCGCCCTTCCTCGGGAAACGAGACCAGCCCGCGGAACTCGTGCAGCCGGGCCTCGAGCCCGGCCCGCGAGAACGCCTCATATGCGTATTCCGCCATCCGCCTCGAGTTAGCCGATCCGGCCAGCCGCGACGGGATCTGTTCGGTGATACGCACGATGTGATCGAACGCGTTGTCGACCGACAGTTCTCGCAGCACGTCCTCAAGCGATACGCTGTCGTGTGGGTGCTCGCTCACGTCCGCGTCCCTCCCGCGCCCGCCGGTGATCGGCGCCGGTCCCCCCGGCAGTCTCGACCGGGAGGAGCGCCCATCGGAACAATTCTGGGCGGCGGAGACGCGCCCTGTGGGCGCGCCCCGGTGGCGATCGGGTCCCGGGTCCGTTTATCCCCGGTCCGGACGGTCCCGCTCTGCGCGGTCGAGCGCGCCCCGTGCGGCCACGTAAGCGCGCCATCCCCCGTACGACGAAATATCGCGATGCCGCGCCTCAGCCAGCTCCCGCGGATACAGAATGCCCGAGACCCGCCGGCCGTCCTCCAGCAACACCGCGCCGCGAAACAGCCCAGGGGGCTCGCCGGCTTCGACGCGTCGACAGATCTCCTCGGTCACACGATACAGCTCCCCGGAGACGGAGACGCCGCCTTCCGCCGTCTCGAACATCCCGGGATGGCGGTCGTCGATCGAGTACAGGCGGTAGGTGGGGGCCGTGCGGACCTCGCCCAGGAACTCGGCCCCCTCGAGGTTCCCGTGAAGCGCGAGGCCCCGCATCAGCGTCCCGTTGACGAACAGCTCAAACGCCATTGCCACCGCCGGTCGCCGCCTCCGGGGCCGCCGGCTGCGCGAGCCCCCGGAGCCCCTCGGCGCTCAACTGTCCCGCGTGCCAGGCGGCCACGGCGAAGGTGGCGGCCATCAGCAGGTATCCGATCGTGACCTGGGGAGACATGTTGAACCCCACCGGCCCGATCGAGTTGATCAGCCCGAAGAACGACAGCACGGCGCCGGCCAGCGTGGCCACGATCGCGCGGACGAACTGGCGGTCGATGACGAACGCTGCGATCGCACCGATGACCATGCCCGCGAGCACGGCCCCGCCGGCGAACAGGGCCATCCCATGGTAGATATCGGCGGTGCCCGGTTTGTCCAGGCCGAGCTTGACGGCGTCCGTGCCGGCCGCGCCGAGTGCGTCGTCCACGAGCCCCTTGGCCCACAGCGCGACGTTCGGCAGCAGGGCGAGCACGACCGCGGGGGCGTGCCTGGCCGGCGTTGTCTGAAACGCCTGGGCGCCGATCACGAGGCCGATGAAGAGCAGAATCGGCAGGAGCGCTTGGATGGGGATCACCGCGAGGAGCAGCGCCACGAGCCCGAAGAAGACGACACCCGCCACCACCACGCCGGTCGCCAGCGAGTATCCGATCCGGCCGCCGACCGCTTTCCACCCGGGATGTCCGATGTACACGGCGGGAGGAAACGGACTGCCGAGAAACGACCCGATGATCGCGCCGGAGCCGTCGGCCAGCAGAATCGCGCGGAGGTTGTAGCTGTCGCCCGCCGCCGACGCGCTCTCGACGTTGTTCATGCCCTCGGTGAAGTTGTAGACGCCGAGCGGGATTGCGGTGGCCAGCAGCGGCCCCATGTCGCGTAGACCGCGCAGCACCTCGCCGCCCGGCACCGGAAGGTGCAACCCAAACTGCCGGAACGACTCGCTCACCGCGGAGGGAACGAGCACCCCCTTCCAGCCCAGGATCTCGGCGATCCACCCCACCGCCGTGCCGATCACGACCGCCGCGAGCCCGCCGGGGATGTTGAACGGCAGGCGGACGTTCGCGACCCAACTGACGAGGATGATCGCGAACGCGATGAACCCGATCCAGGAGACCTCCCACATCTGAAACGCCGGGCGCATCGAAATGAAGACGATCGAGATGCCGGCGAGGGTGCCGAGCATCGCCGCCCGCGGCGTGAACGCGCGGATCGCGGGCCCGATGAACGCGCCGATCAGGATGATCACGCCGATGATGAAGCACCACGCCAGCCCAGCCTCCCACGCCTTGAGCGGGTCGTGGGTCGCGAGCACGATCGGCAGCATGATGACGAACACCACGATGAACATGTGCGGGACGCTCGGCCCGTAAGGCATCGCCGCCACATCGTGGCGCCGCTCCGCGCGCGAAAGCCGGTACGCCAGGAACGCGTAGAAGATGTTGCCGAGCGGCAACGCGATGCCGAGCGCGGGGAGGATCCGGCCAAACACGATCCCCTCCGGCAACTTGATGACGCCGAGCACCAGGCTGCTCAGCACGATCACGTTGAGGATGACGTTCGTGCCGAGGCCGAAGAACGCGTTCCAGTCCCCCGCCACCCACAACCGAGGCCGAAACTCACCCGCCGACGCCGCCATCGTCCACCCCTCCCCCCGACTGATGCCCGTACGTCAGCCGCGCGTGGCGCCCGTGGCCCGCGCCGCCGGCGCCTTCGCAAGCGCATCGAGAAAGCGCTCCGAGTCGCTCACCCACCCGAAGATCCCGCCTTGCGCCTTGATCATCTTGATGCCGATCTCCTGAAACTCGGGGAAATACGACGCCACGCAATCCGCAAGCACGAGGCAGTCGTAACCGCGGTCGTTGGCCTCGCGCACCGTCGTGTGGACGCATACCTCGGTCGTCACGCCGCAGACCACGAGCTGCTGGATCCCGCGCGTGCGCAGTATCGTGTCGAGGTCGGTGGCGTAGAACGCTCCCTTGCCGGGCTTGTCCACCACGGGTTCCCCGGGCGCCGGCTTGAGCTCGTCCACGATGTCGTGCCCGTGCTCGCCGCGCACGAGAATCCGGCCCATCGGCCCGGGATCCCCGATCCCGACCTTCAGGTGTCCCCGCAGCTTCTTGGCGCGGGGCAGATCGGCGAGATCGGGGCGGTGCCCCTCGCGCGTGTGCACGACGAACAGGCCGGCGCGACGGGCGGCGTGGAGCACGCGCTCGGTAGGCGGCACCGCCTTGAGCAACAGCGACGTGTCGTTCCCCAGAGCCTCGCCGAAGCCGCCCGTGTACACGAAGTCCCGCTGCATGTCGATGATCACGAGCGCCGCCGTCTTGGGATCGAACTCAAACTCGTACGGCTCCGCCTGGACTGTCAGCATCGCGTCTCCTCCCTCCTCCGCCCGTGCCGCGCCGTCATGCGGCGCCGTCGGGCACCACCCGGGTTCCCGTCGTGCCGGCGACCGCCTCGGGCAACCGGTACGGCGATGTGATCAGCACCTCGGTGCCGCCGTGCTCCAGGAACGTGATTGCCGCCTGGATCTTGGGCCCCATGCTGCCCGGGGGAAACTCTCCGGCGTCGAGGTATCTCCGCGCCTCCGAGACCGTCAGGCGGTCCAGCAGGCGCTGGTCGGGTTTCCGGAAGCGGACCGCGACCTTGTCCACGCCGGTCGAGATGATCAGCAGCGGGATCTCGAGCACGGCAGCGAGCAGCGCCGAGGCCAGATCCTTGTCGATCACGGCTTCGACTCCCTCGTACACGCCGGCGGCACGCTCGACGACGGGAATGCCGCCGCCGCCTGCCGCGATCACGACGTACCCCGCGTCCAGCAACGTACGGATCTGGGGCGTCTCGACGATCCGCAGCGGTCTCGGGGACGGCACGATCCGCCGGTACCCGCGCCCTGCGTCCTCGACCATCTCCCACCCGGCCCGCTCCTGCTTCGCCGCCGCCTGTTCGGCCGTGAACCAGGGACCGATCGGCTTGCTCGGCGCCCGGAACGCAGGGTCCGCCTCGGCGACGACCGTGTGCGTCAACAGGCACACCACCCGGTCCCGGAGGCCGAACCCCGCGAGTTCCCCGGACAGGGCGTTGCCGAGAATATGCCCGATGCCGCCTTGCGAGTCGGCCCCGCACATGTCCAGCGAGAGATGGGGCACGGGTGCCGAGTCTCCGACGAGCTCGGAGCGCAGCAGGATGAATCCGACCTGCGGCCCGTTGCCGTGGGTGACGATGACCCGCCAGCCGTCGGCGACCAGCGCCGCGATCGGCCGCGCGGTCGCGCGCGCGTTTTCGACTTGCTCGGCGATCGTCCCGCGCTGACCGTCCCGGATCAGGGCGTTGCCGCCGACCGCGACGAGCAGGCTGCGCTGCGTCATGCGGCCTCCTCCAGGCCGACCCGCCGCCCGAGCGCCCGGATCGCGTCGACGAAGCACGCCATCGGCGCGCGCGTGATGCCCGCGCCGATCTGCCCGACGCCAGGCCGCCGGTGCGCGATGCCGGTGTTGATCACGGGCAGCACGCCGCTCTCCACGACCCGACGCACGTCGATCGCCGTCGGCGTGCCTACGAAGCCCAAGGCGGCCAGCGTGTAGGCCGGATTGCGCGTCAGCGTGATCCGGTACATCGCACGCGTGAACGCGAGGGCGTCCGCGGGCGTGCCGCCCACGAACCGCACGATCGCCGGAGCGGCCGCCATGGCAAACCCGCCCAGCCCGCACGTCTCCGTGATGGCGCTGTCGCCCAGATCCGGGTTCGCGTCGTCCGGACCGTATCCGGGGAAGTACAGGCCGTCCGGCACGGGCACCGGAGCGGTGAACCACGCATCTCCGGTGCCGCTGACGCGGATCCCGAACTCCACCCCGTTGCGGGCCATCGCGGTGACCACGGAGGCTCCCTCGATGCCGTGCGCCGCGTCGAGCGTGGCCTTGCACGCGGCCATCGAGAGGTTCAGGTAGAAGTGGTCGTTGCCGCGCAGGAAGTCGAGCACCGACGCCGCGACGTCGGCGCCGGCAGATCGCAGGAGCACGGGCGCGATCGTGCGGGTGAACAGCGACGTCGCCGCCACGTTGCGGTTGTGGCATTCGTCACCCATCTGCAGCGCCTGCGCCGAAAGGTTGGTGAGATCCGCCGGCTCCTGCCGCAGCGCCCGCGCGAGCGCCGGCCCCAGCGTTTGGGCGATCCACCGCAGACGCTCGATGACGGTCGCGTCGTAGGCGCCGTACCGAAGCACCTTGCCGAGACCTTCGTTGAGCGTGGCGAACGCGCGGTTGCCGAAGGTCCGGTTTTCCACGACCAGCACCGGCATCGACGGCGACACCAGCCCCGCCATCGGCCCGACCGCTCCGTGCTCGTGGCACGGGGCGAAACGGATCTCCCCATGCTCGGCCATCGCCTCCGCCGTTTCGGGTGTGTCGGCCCACCGCTCGAGGAGGATCGCGCCGATCACGGCGCCTCGCATCGGGCCGCACATTCGCTCCCATTCGATCGGCGGGCCGCTGTGAAGCAGCGTCCGGGAGGTCATGCCGGGAATGACGTCGATGGCCGGCCGCACGTCAAGCAGCGCCGGGCGCCCCTCGACGATCCGCCCCGCCGCGTCCGCGTTCGCGTGCGCAATCCGGGCGCCGACCGGATCGTCCGGGTCGTCCTCGAGGCGCGCGACCAGCAGGCCGAGTGCCCGATCGCCGTCGGCGGGCGGTTGCCACTGGACCTGCAGGCACGGCGCGTGGTGCGCCCGAATCGTGCCCGCGAACCCCACGAGGCCGACGTTCACCGCTCGGACGCCACCGCGGAACAGCGCGGATTCGGGATGTGCGGGACCCGACGTCACGAGAGACCACCGCCGTGCGATGGGCCGGCGCGATCGACCGGCGTCGCCGCGCCGGCCTCGGTCGCGATCCTCGCCGCCAGCCGTGCCGCCCCCGCGTTGCTGGACGCGAGCGCCACCCCGGCTGCAACGAGGGTCGCGTGCTGGCGCCGAAGATCCTGAGGGTCGTCCGGCGTCCCGCAGATCGACGCGACGACGGCGAGCTCGCGCCCTCCGCGCCGCGCCTCCCGACGCGCCTCCTCAACCGCGGGGACGAGCGCCCCCGCCGGATCGGGATGCGCGTTGTAGCCGAGCACCACGTCGAGCAGGATGACGGCCACCGCGGGGTCGCGCGCGGCGGCCACGATGTGCTGATTCCGAAGGCGCGGATCGATCATCGGGTGAGGCCGCCCGACCGTGTATTCGTCGTCGCCCAGGTCGATGACCGTGACCCGCCCAGCATAGCCGTCCCCGAGAGCGCCCCGCAGCACGAGCTTCGCCTCCCCGGCCAGGGACCCCCCGCAAAAAAGACCGCGGATCCCGCGCTGTCCGGACGCAAACCGCAACCCCTCGGCCGCCGCCGGTTGTTCGTGCCCTCCCCGTACGAGACCGTCGGCGGATCCGCCGCGAGCCAGAGCGACCGCGTTGAGCGCAGCGTCCTCGAACGTCAGCGCCGACGCGAACCCGGGGGCCCCGGCCCAGCCCAAGAAGTTCACGACCACGGGCTTCGGGCAATCGCGCGCGGCCGCGAGGACCCGCTCCGCCACGGCGGGCGCCGGCGGCTTCGAGATCAGCACGATCACGGCGGTGCCGTCGTCGCCGGACAGCCGGCGCAGCGCGGCCAGCGTCATGCGCCCGCCGACGCGCTCGTCGAGATCGCGGCCGCCCACGCCGATCATCTGGGAAACGCCTTCGCCGAGCCGATCGATCAGGCAGGACACCTGTTGCAACCCCGTGCCCGACGCGCCGATGAGCCCGATCCGCCCGCGCCGAACGACGTTGGCGAACCCGAGCGGAATCCCGTCGAGCATCGCGGTGCCGCAGTCCGGTCCCATCATGAGCAGGCCCTTGCGTTCGGCGAGGTCTTTCAGCGCAATCTCGTCGGACAGCGGCACGTTGTCGCTGAACAGGAACACGTGCAGGCCGCGCTTGAGCGCCTTGAGCGCCTCGGCCGTTGCGTATGCGCCGGGGGTGGAAACGAGCACCAGATTCGCGTCGGGCATCTCGGCGAGCGCGTCGTGGAGTGTGGTGACGGGTTGGACACGCCTGTCGTCGGTGCGGGGCTGGGTCGAGCCCGCGAGCGCGGCCGCGGCCCATTCGAGCGCGGCGTCTCCCGCGGCCTCGCTGTCCGCGCACACCGCCGCCAGGAGATCGCTCGGTCGCGCCTCGACGGTCGGTGCCGCCAGCAACCCGGCCTCCGCAAGGACGCCGAGGTTCGCGGCCGTGGCCATCACGATGCCGGCCCGCGCGATGCCGGGGAGCCGCTCCACCTCGGCGGCGACGCGCATCGACTCCACCGAGTCGCGATAGGTGTTCTTGAACACTCGCTGCCGGATGACGTTCGCCACCGCCCTACTCCTGAACGAAGTAGATCTGAGCCAGCGCCTTCACGCTCTCCTCGCTGTCAAGAATGTGCCGCTCCATTCTGTCCGCGGCCGCTTGGGGCGCACGCGCTTGAATCAGCGCAAGAATCTCGAGGTGATCCCGCCGGGTCGACGTGGCCCGCTCGGGCCGAGAGTAGTCGATGCGTCGGATGATCCGGATGCGTTCGTTGATCCGTCGCAGCAGGTCGACGAGCTCGGCGTTCCCGGTGACCGCGGCGATCCCCAGGTGAAACGCTTCGTCGGCGTCGAGCCAGTCCAACGGGCTCATCGCCCCGCCCCGTGTGTCCAACGCATCCCACCGCTCGGCGAGCCGCGCCAGCGAGGCGTCCGGAGCTCGCTCCGCAGCGGTGCGCGCCGTGTGCCGTTCGATCGCGATCCGCAGATCGTAGACTTGATTGACCTCTCGGAGAGAATACGCCCTCACGAAGTACCCTTGGCGGGGAACCAGCACCAGCCATCCTTCTTGTTCAAGCCGGCGCAGCGCTTCGCGGGCGGGCGTCCGGCTGACCCCGAGCTCCTTGGCAACCTGGATCTCGCTGATCCGCTGCGCGGGACGCAACCGAAGAGTCAGAATCCTATCCTTGAGGGTCTTGTAGACGGACTCTCCTCGAGAGGCCCGGACGTTGGCGCCCCCCCTTGGCACATGGCGGAGGCCTGAGATCCCGCCCTTCTGAGATTCCACTTTCGAGCGCGCCGAAGCCATCATCCCGTCGGGTAGTATATACGAACTTGTATACTGCATTGTATACTGTCAGCGTCGGCAATGCAAGCACACCGTACGACGACTCGGATCTCAGTCATAGCGAAAGGGGGGCGCCCCGCACCAACTCCGACCGAGGGGAACCGATGGCGCCGCATCCTAAACGTGGCAAGTCAGTATGCGGTCTCGGCGTGACTGAGAAGAGGAGGTCTTCATGCTGCACTTAGACACCGGGAACACCGCGTTTATGATTCTCTGCTCCAGCCTCGTCATGCTCATGACGCCCGGTCTTGCGTTCTTCTACGGAGGCCTGGTCGGACGGAGGAACGTCCTGGCCATCATGATGCAAAGCTTTGTCTCGATGGGCTGGACCACGGTTCTCTGGTGGCTCTTCGGGTTCTCGATGTGCTTCAGCGGCGACCTAAAGTCCGGCACCGACATCGGCGGGATCATCGGCAACTTCCACTGGGCGTTGCTGCGGGGTATCACGCTGTCGACGCCCTCCCCCAACCACACCATCCCGCTCATCGTGTTCTGCGCCTATCAAATGATGTTCGCGATCATCACGCCCGCGCTCATCACCGGCGCGTTTACCAACCGCGTCACCTTCAAAGCGTACATGCTGTTCCTGACGGCCTGGTTGGTGTTCGTGTACTTCCCCTTCGTGCACATGGTGTGGGGAGGCGGCCTGCTCTCCTCGTGGGGCGTGAAAGATTTTGCGGGCGGCATCGTCGTCCACAATATCGCCGGCATGGCGGCGCTCGCCTCGGTCCTTTACGTGGGGAGGCGCCGGGTGCAGGACGAGGGACCGCACAGCATCCCGCTCGTCGCCCTCGGCACCGGCCTGCTCTGGTTCGGCTGGTACGGGTTCAACGCCGGCAGCGAGTTTCGCGTGGACTCCGTCACCGCGGTGGCGTTCCTCAACACCGACCTCGCGGCGTCGTTTGCCGCCGTGGCCTGGCTCGCGGTGGACTGGCTCATGAGCCGGAAGCCCCGGTTCCTCGGGCTGCTCACCGGGGCGGTGGCCGGCCTGGCCACGATCACGCCGGCCGCCGGGTACGTGGCGCCAACCACCGCGTGCCTCATCGGCGTGGTCTCCGGCGCCGTCTGCTACTGCGCCGTGGAACTGAAGAACCGGTTGAAGTGGGACGACGCCTTGGACGTGTGGGGCGTTCACGGCGTGGGCGGGTACCTCGGCATCTTCATGTTGGGCATCTTCGCGTCGACGGCGTGGAACCCCGCGGCGTCTGGCGGCGTCGACGGGTTGCTTCGCGGTGGCGCGTACTTCTTCTTCATTCAGTGGGGCGCCGCGACGATGGCGTCGGCGTGGGCGTTCTTCTTCACGCTGGGCATGCTGTGGCTCATCGAGCGGATCACCCCGGTCAAGGTGACCGAGGTGACCGAGGAAGTAGGCCTCGACGAGGGCATTCACGGCGAGAAGGCCTACGCGATAGGAGTCTAGGCGGGCGGGTGCCTCTGGCGGGGCGTCGGGCGCCCGTCTCAGTCGAGGTGCCGCATCGTCGGATCGAGGCTGTCGCGCAGGCCGTCGCCCGCAACGTTGAACCCGAGGACGACGAGCATCAACGCGATCCCCGGGATCACCGTGGCGTGCGGCGCGATCCGAATGTAGCCGACCGACGAGGCGATCATCGCCCCCCACTCCGGCTCGGGGGGCTGGACGCCGAGCCCGAGGAAGCTCAACGTCGCCGCGGTGAGGACGGCGGTCGCCAACCGAAGCGTGCCCTGCACGATGATCGGGCTGAGAATGTTGGGCAGGATATGCCGCTGCATGATCCGCGCGGGTCGCTGGCCCATTGCGCGGCTGGCCTCGACGTACTCCATCGTGCCCACCGACAGCGTGCTGCCGCGCGCGAGCCAGGCCAGCGTCGGAACCGAGTAGACGCCGATCGCGAGCACCAGCTTGACCACGCCGAACCCGAAGATCGCCACGACGGCCAGCGCCAGCAGAATGCCGGGGAACGCCATCAGGACCTCGACCGTCCCGCTGATCAGCGCGTCCACCCGCCCGCGGAAGTAGCCGGCCGCGAGGCCGAGCGGCACGCCCACCGCGACGGCTAACGCGACGGCGCCCACCGAGATCAGGAGCGAGGTCCTGGCGCCCCCCAACAGCCGGCTCAGAATATCGCGGCCCAGCTCGTCGTTGCCGAGCCAGTGCTGCCACGACGGGGGGTGCAGGCGCAGGGCGAGGTCGTTCTGGCTCGGGTCGTACGGCACGAGCCACGGGGCCCCGATCGCCAGCACGACGTACGCCGCGATCAGCGCGGTGCCGGCAACCGCGGCTCGATCGCGGAGGAACCGCCGCCAGGCCGTCACGGACGCTCTCCGTCAGCGATACGTGATGCGCGGATTGACCGCGGCATAGGCTAGGTCCATGCCCAGGTTCACGATGAGAAACGAGAGGG
Organism: bacterium; assembly: GCA_035632615.1. Lineage (GTDB taxonomy): Bacteria > Sysuimicrobiota > Sysuimicrobiia > Sysuimicrobiales > Segetimicrobiaceae > JAJPIA01. Next base: position 12,235 of record DASQGM010000260.1, read on the forward strand.
CGAACAGGAACAACCCCGCTTGCACGGACGGATAGTCGCGCGCCAGGATTGCGCCGACGATGTGCCGGCCCAGGCCCGGCCACGCGAACACCGTCTCCGTTGCGACGGCACCGCCGAGCGCATACCCGAAGCTCAGGCTCGTGATCGTAATGACCGGGATCAGCGCGTTGCGGAACGCGTGACGCAGGATCACGATCCGCTCGGGCGCCCCCTTGGCGCGGGCGGTGCGCACGTAGTCCGCGTGTAGCACTTCGGTCATGCTCGCGCGCGTGATCCGCGCGATGACGCCAAGCGAGAACGATCCGAGCGTGACCGCCGGCAACACGAGCGCCTGCCACGACCCGGCTCCGCCCGCCGGCAGCAGGCCGAGCTTCAGGGAGAACACAATGATCAGCAGCAGCCCGAGCCAGAACGTGGGGACCGACACGCCGAGGAGCGCGACGAGCATCGTGATCGGGCTCAGCACCGAGCGCGACCAGGCGCCGGCAGCGATTCCCAGCCCGACGCCGAGTACGGCGGCAAACACCACGCTGGCCGCCGCCAGCTCGACCGTGCGCTGGAACGGAGGCAGCGCGTCCGCAAGCGCCGACCGGCCGGTCTTGAACGAGACGCCGATGCTACCGCGCAGGAGATGGCCCAGGAACTCGACGTACTCCCGCCCGATCGGTTGATCCAGCCCGAGCTGGTGGCGCAGCGCCGCGACCTCCTGAGCGCTCGCCGACGGATCGAGCATCAACTGCGCGGGATCTCCGGGGATCAGGTGCAGCATCAGGAACACCAGCGTCACCACGACCAGGACCACGGGGATCATGTGGAGGAGCCGCCGGACGACGTAGACACCCATGCCGACGGGTTACCGGGGCGCGAACAGGTCGATCACGCGATCGGCCTGGTGGCGCGCCGCGGGTCGCAGAATCGGCAGCGTCACGCCCGCGTCGCGATAGCGCTGCACCCGACAGACCACCTCGTCCGGCGTTCCGGTGGCGGTGAGGCCCTCGATCCACGCCGCGGGGAACGCCCTGATCAACGCCTCGACGCCGCCCCGCTCGTACGCCTCGGCCAGCATCGGCAGGTCCTCTTCCCTGATGTGAGGCTCGCCGACGCGCTTGCGTGGGCCGACCTGCGACGACGGCTTGGCGGGGTTGAACTTGCTCGCCACCTCCCACCTCACGGCGTCCACGGCCGCATCGTGGTCGTCCTCCACGGAACAGTTGACGATCTCCGCGACCTCAAACGTCTCCCACGCGCGACCCGCCTCCCGCACGGCGTCCTTGAGGATCGCCACCGCGTTCGCCGCGTACTCGGGCGAGGACACCGCGTTCAGCAGCACGCCATCCCCGATCCGCGCGGCGAGGCGGAGTCCGGTCCGGCTCATCGCCGCGATCCAGATCGGCACACGGCGGCGCGCCGGTGTCCAGCCGATGCGGGTCCCGTTGAGCCGGACGATCTCCCCGGCGTACGACACCCGCTCGCCGGACAGCAGGAGGCGAATCGCGTCCACCCACTCCACGAGCGCGCGGGGCGGGTCCAGGTCGTCAAGGCCGTGGGTGACTGCCTGGCTGTGCGTGCACGCGCCCGGACACAGCACGAGGCGTCCGCCCGTGAGCTCGTCCAGCGTCGCTGCGGTCTGCGCCATCACGACCGGGCTGCGCAACCGGACGATCTGTGTGAACCCGAGCGTGATCCGGCGGGTGGCGAGTCCGAACGCCGCGATCGCGCTGACGCCGTCCCGCATCACGTTGTTGGTCTCGGAGAAGAAGCCGATGTCGTAGCCGCGCTCCTCGGCCCGCCGCACGCGGTCCGCCATCTCGCGGACGCCCATCGCCGCGTCGTACCCGGTGGCAAACCCGATCCGCATCGGTTGGCTCAGCCTCCCCGGTGCGCTGCACGGGAACACGGCGAAGACGAAGCGCGTCGCCGCGTCGACCGGCGCCTTGGACGTCCCGGCCAGCCCGCGACGCTATCGTAGGCCGAGGGCGGTGGCGATTCCTGCCCGCGCGGCAGGGCGGACTCCGCGGGGGAGCGAACCAGCCGTCATGGAACCGGTGCGCGCCGGGTGAGAAGCCCGCACGCCGGGGACCGACCGAACAGAAACGGCACGAGCGAAAGGAGCCGCAGCCGAGATGCTACGGGAACACGAGACCGTGACCCGCCGCGCACTCCTGAGACTGCTCGGAGCCTCCGCGGGCGCCGCCACGCTCGGCGGCCTGCTCCAGGGCGCGGGCACGCCGCCCGCGGCCGGCGCGCCCGCCAAGGACACGCTCACGGTGGCCCAGACCGTCGACATCCCCACGTTCGACCCGCAGCGCGCGCTCGGGATCGACGCGATCGTGGCGATCGCGAACATGTACGACCGGCTCGTGTATCTGGACTACGACAACAAGATCAGACCCTGGCTCGCGACGTCGTGGGAAGCGTCCCCCGACGGCTTGACATGGACGTTCCACCTGCGCGCGGACGCGAAGTTCCACGACGGAGCGCCGGTCACGTCCGACGCCGTCAAATACACCATCGAGCGCGCGGTCGGTCCGGGGACCGGCGCCTCGCTCAGCAAGACGTACCTCGCCGCGATCGTCAAGGTGGACACGCCCGACGCCCGCACCGTCAGGCTCACGACCAAGGATCCGCTGGGCCCGATGCTGCGCAACGTCGGCCACCAGACCGCGCTTGCGGTGCTCAACCCCAAGATCGTGGACGCCCACAACGGGGACCTGTCAAGACCGGTGGACGCCGGCAGCGGCATGTACAAGCTGGCGGAGTGGAAACCGAACGAACAGCTCGTGCTCGAGCGGAACGACGCGTGGTGGGGCCCGAAGCCGTACTTCCGCCGGATCATCTACAGGCCGGTACCCGACGCCGCCACGCGGTCGATCATGCTCGAGAAGGGAGAGGCCGATGTCGCCACGGTGCTCCCGCTCGCCGACGTGCCGCAGCTGAGAAAGAACCGGGCGGTTCGGATCATCGCGAGCAACTCGATCCGCTCCACGTTCTTCGCCATCCAGATGGGGCGGCCGGGGCCGATGATGGACGTCCGGGTTCGCAAGGCGCTCAACTACGCGGTGGACGTCGGGACCATCATCAAGTCGGTCCTGGAGGGCCAGGGGCAGCCCGAACGCTCGGTCCTCGGCGCCAACATGGAGTTCTATTACCCGGTGTACACCTTCGACTACGACCCGGCCCGGGCCAAACAGTTGCTTGCGGAAGCCGGCGTCAAACCGGGCACCCGCGTCGTGATCGAGGGACCGCAGGGACGCTGGCCGGGCGACGCCGAGATGGTCCAGGCGGTGGCCGGTTATCTGCGGGCCGTGGGCTTCGCCCCGCAGGTATCGATCACAGGGGATTGGGCGCAATACAACACGGTCACCAACCGGAGCAAGACGTGGGACTTGTACATGACCGCGTGGGCCCCCGGCAACCTGGACGCGGACGGAACGTTTACCGCGGTGACGTGGTCCAAGGGCTTCAACAACTACGGCAACTACTCCAACCCCAACGCCGACGCGTTGCTCGAGCAAGGCCGCGCCAGCATCGACGCAAAGGTACGGGACAAGTACTATCGCGCGCTCCAACAACTGCTGGCGCAGGACGTGCCCTACGTGCTGCTTCAGACTGCGGTGTCGTTCAGCGGAACGCGCGCGGACATCTGCGGCGTCGAGGTACGCGGGGACGACGCCAATTTCATCAAGAACGCCAAGACGTGCTAGCCTAGAGGCCCGGCGCACCCGCGGGAAGGGCCCGCCTCGGCGAACATCGGCCGCCGGCTAGCGCGCCGCGGCCGGCACGCCGCCCGCCGATAGCAGCTCGTCGACGACTCGCGACAGCACCGATCGTGCCAGCAACACCGGCACGCCGACGGTCTCGCGCACGATCTCGCGCATCGGCTCGTCCATCCCGACGCACGTCATCCACACCAGCGACACGTTGGCGGCGCGGAGTTGGACGGCCGCCCGCCTGACGTCCTCGAGCCGCCGTACCCCGGTGTAGGGTGACGCGGCCGTCACGACCGAGTCGATCCCGCGCTCCGCAAACTGGCGCCCCGCCTCCTCGATCTGTCCGGCGGACGGCTTGATCACCCCCAGACGCCGGCCCTCCGCGAGCGCCGAGACGATCGCGGGAAACACGCGCCCGGGATTGACGACGAGCACATCGGAACGGATCGCGCTCCAATCGGCCCCGCACAGAATCACCAGAAACTCGGCCCCGTCCGCGCGCAGTCGGTCCGCGCAGGCCTGGACGCGCGGGAAGATCTTTGCACGGGACAGCAGGGTCTCGCTGCCGTCGAGCAGCCGGGCGGCGATCCCGGGCTCGCCGGGCTCCGGCCCGAGGCGGCGGATTTGGTCCGGGGACAGGCCGTCGAGCGCGCCGGCCTGCAACACGTCCGCGGCGTGCGTGAACATAGCCTGCATCGCCGGGACGAGATCGTCCCGGGGTGCCTGTCCGACCGTCACCATGCCGATCCGTGCCATCGCAAACCCTCCTCCGAGGAGTCCGAGCGCCTCGCGACGTCGAGCTACCAGTCCGATGTCACACGAATCTGATACCGGGGTTGCCGGCGAACTCCTGCCGCTCCAGCCGGATCTCGGCGGGAACCTCGCCGCGCACCACCACGTCCGAGACCGCCAACCGCCCGCCCGGCCGGAGCACCCGGCAGGCCTCCGCGAAGACCCGATCCTTGTCGCCGGACAGCTTGCACAATCATCGGGCCGAGGTGAGCCGCGGTCGTCCTAGTCACCACGCTCTAGCCGTTCGGTGCCGCCGACGCCCGGGTAGAGCACCCGGATGGCCCCAACGGCCAGAACGCACGCAACGGCCTCGGCGCCGAGAAAAGGCGGGACCGACGCCGGCGCGATCCCGGCGAACGTATCGGAGAGCGTCCGCGCGAGGGTCACGGCGGGGTTTGCAAAGCTCGTCGACGAGGTGAACCAGTACGCCCCCGCGATGTAGGCGCCAACGGCGAACGGTGCCACCGCCGCCCGCCGCGAGCGCGTGACGCCGAAGACCACCAGCACCAACCCAAACGTCGCCAGCGCTTCGCCGATCCACACTCCAACTCCCCAGCGAGGCTTGACCGAGAGCGCGACAGGAGGGAGCGAGAAGCTCAGATTGGCGACGATGGTGCCGACCGCGCCGCCGCTTACCTGGGCGACGGCGTACGCCGCCCCATCCCGCCACGTCGCACCGCCCAGCAGGCCGTCCGCGAGCGTGACCGCGGGATTCAGGTGAGCGCCCGACACGGGGCCGACCGCCAGGATGATGGCCACGAGGGCGGCCGCCGTGGCCGTGGAGTTCTCAAGCAGCTGGAGCCCGACGTCTCGAGGACTCAGACGCTGGGCGGCGACGCCGGACCCCACGATCGCGGCCAAGAGCAGCGCCGTTCCCAAGAACTCCGCGAGCGCGCGCCGTGCCAGCGGTGGGGTCACAACGAGGTGCGCCGGCGTCACGCCGGCGATGGCTTCGCGGTCCGCTCGATCACGGCCAGCAACTGATCGATTCTCCGCTCCAGTTCGGCGGCCGTCTGCCGAAACGCTCGATACCGGTCCTCGTCCGACCCCTGCACCGCCGACGGATCGTCGAAACTCCAGTGAATTCTCTCGGGGTCGCCGGGGAACACCGGACACGTCTCGCGGGCGCTGTCGCACAGCGTGATCACGTAGTCGAAGCGCTGCCCGGAGAATTCGTCCACGTGCTTCGAGCGCTGCCCGCCGAGATCGACGCCGAGCAGCCGACGAACCGCCTCCACTGCGAGGGGGTGGACCGCCGACGGCACGGTGCCCGCGCTCTGCGCATCCACCGTGCCGTG
>DASQGM010000261.1:0-1751 GCA_035632615.1 bacterium
CGATGCGTGACCGCTCGGGGACCGGCGGTTACGCCGCCCTCGCCATCCACCTCATCAAGTGCCCCAGGGCGGTCCCCAAGGCGTGAAGCGCCGCCTGGAGCTGGGGATCCTGACCGCGCTCCATGTCGTTCACCGTCAGCGTCACGGTCACGTCGGGCGGGATGCCGACCGCCTCGACCTGCTGGTTCTTCGGAGTCAGGATGCGCTCGACCGTCACCGACATGCCACCCTCGGGCAGCGCCACGGTCACGGATCCACCGAGGGCGCCGGCGGTCTTCTCCCCGACGATCGTCGCCCGTTGGTAGTCCTTGAACGCGCCGGTCAGAATCTCCGACGCCGACGCGCTGTTGGCGTCCACGAGCACCGCGAGCGGGGTATCGGGCAGCGTCGGCCGCCCCGACGTCTGCAGCAGACTCGGCGGCTGGCCGCGCTCGCGGATTCGCGCGAGGATGGTGTTGGCCGGCATGAACACGCCGCCGACGTTGGCGGCCTCGATGATCAAGCCGCCGGGATTGCCGCGCAGATCCAGGACCGCCGAGCGAATGGTCCCCTGCGCCTGCAGCGCCTGGATGCCGCTCCGAAGCTGCTGCCCCGCGCCCTGGGAGAACTCGAAGATCTTGAGATAGGCCACGCCCGGCGAGATGAAGCTCGTCTCCACCGGGGGCACCCGGATCGGCGCCCGCGTCACCTGGATCTGCACCGTCTGGCTCCCCCGCTGGACCACGAGGCTCGCGGTCGATCCCGCGGGCCCGCGGATCAGCGCACTCGCGTCGGTCGCGGTCTTGTCCTTCAACGACTGGCCGTCCACCGACACGATCCGGTCGAACCGCTTCACTCCCGCCTGGGACGCCGGGGAGCCGGGGAACACGTTCTCTACGAACACCCATGCGATCCCGGACGCGTCCTTCTGCGACGTGATCGTCACCCCGATACCGGTGAAACTGGGGTTGCCAAACAACTGGCGGCGGCTTTCGCGAAGCTGATCCGGATCGAGGTAGTACGTGTGGCTGTCCTTCAGCGAGAGCAGCATCCCCTGCGTGGCGGCGTACGCGAGCTGCGTCGCGCCCGTCCCGGCCGACTGCGACGCGCGCGAAAACTCTGCCACGAACTGCGCGTCCGCCTCGGCCTCGGGCGTCCCCGCGGCGATGTCGGGAAGCGCGTCGCTTCCCTTGTTCATCGCCTTCCGCAGCGTCGCGACGGCGGCGTTCAGCATCTGCACCGGCTGCACCGGATCGACGTACTCCTGTTCGAGCACGCGCAACGCGGAGATCACGAGCGATCCGCTGGCGGCCGACGCGTGCGGCAACTGGGCAAACGGCACCAAGAGCAGCGCGACGGCCAGCAGGACCGCGAGCCACGATCTCATCACGGTACGGGATGAATCCATCTCTCTCTCACGCTCCCAGAAACGCAATCAGGAGGCCCGGGCGACCGCCGTCCTCCCGGAATTTTGCCCATCATACCATAGCGCCAAACCCGGCGGAAAGTTCCTCCGGGCCGCCGGGCCTCGTTGCTACCTATTATGTTATGCTCCTATTGCGCTAAAACGAGACAGACTCGTCGTGTGTTCCCTGGGCGAATCTGGCCAAGGACAGCGGGGTCACGTCGAGCGAGCGTGCGCCGCCGTCCAGGATGATCTCCGCGAGCAACCGGCCGACCGCGGGCGCGTGCATGAACCCGTGCCCGCTGAATCCGTTTGCCAGGTAGAATCCGTCCGGCGCCGGCACCGGACCGAGGATCGCATGATGATC
>DASQGM010000262.1:0-23887 GCA_035632615.1 bacterium
CCCCGACCCCGCCCCCGTCACAACCACCCCGCGCCCCGCAAACGACCCTGCAGCCATGCCGTCACCTCGTCTCCGCACCCGCCCGCGGGCGCGAACGCGTCCTGAGGTAAGGAGATTCGTCGCGACACAGCGAAATACCACCCAGGGGTGGCTCCGGCCGCCGAGATTCGAGGATCGACGAGGTGTGCGCGTGGAAGCGTCGGCGATTGCGGCGTTCGGCATTATCCTGTTCGGGTTGCTCGTGTTCTTCATCTGGCTCACGCAGGCGCTGTCGCATTACCAGCCGTTCAGCGTCGGGACATCGCCCACGGAGTTCGTGGCGCGGGACGTGCTGGGCCATGTGACGCCGCCGAAACTCGGCTGGAGCTGGTGGGCGTTCTTCCTCGGGCCGGTGTGGTTCATCGCGGAAGGCATCTGGTTTCACGGGATTATCTTGCTCCTGCTCGCGACACTCTCGGGCGGCGTGTTGCTGCCGTTCGTCATGATCTACTCGGCCATGAAATCGCGCGAGACCCTCGAGGACCGGCGCATCGCCAAGCACACCTTCTACTGAGGCCGGGGTGCCTCCGGCTACGCGATCCTGAGCACGATCTTCCCGAACTGCGCCGCGCGCGCCATGTGATTGAGCGCCTGGCCCGCCTCGGCCAGGGGAAATACCTTGTCCACGACCGGGCGAAGCCGGCCCTGATCGAAGAGGGCCAGCATCCCTCGGAAATCCTCGGGGGACCCCATCTTGGTGCCGAGCACGTCGAGGAGTTTCCAGAAGATCCGGCGCACGGCCAGTTGGGGCACGGGACCGAGCGTTGCCCCGTACGTCACCACGCGTCCTCCTGAGCGGACGGCGTCCATCGCCTGATCGAACGGCGTGCCGCCGGTTCCATCCACGATCAGGTCCGGCCCGGCACCTCCGGTCGCCTCCTTCGCCGCCTTGACCCAGTCCGCCGTCTGGTAGTTGAACCCGACGTCGGCGCCCAGGGCCCGTGCGCGTTCCAGTTTGGCGTCGCTTCTCGACGTCACGAGCACCCTCGCGCCGGCGTGCTTGGCGATCAGCAGCGCGAACGTCGCGACCCCACCGCCGATCCCGATCACCAGCACCGTCTCGCCTCGTTGTACGCGACCCCGCGTCACCACGGCGCGGTACGCCGTCAGGCCCGCGAGCGGAATCGCGGCCGCCTCTTCGTCCGACAAGCCGGCCGGCACCGGACGGACGCTCGCGGCCGGCACAGCGACCATCTCAGCAAACGTACCGTTGTCCGGCAGTCCCAGGATGCGCCACCGCGGGCCCTCGACGCGCGGGTCGTCTCCCCAATCCAGGCTGGGGTTAATGATGACCGGATCTCCCTGCCGCACCCCCGTCACGCCCGGGCCGGCCGCGGCGACCACGCCGACTCCGTCGGAGCCCGGAATGATCGGGAAGCGTAGCCCGGCGTACTGCCCCTGGCAGATGAAGAGATCGCGGTGATTCAACGCGGCGGCGCGCAGGCGCACGACGACCTGCCCCGCCGACGGAACCGGATCCGGGGCGTCCTCCAGCCGGAGCATCTCGGGGTTACCGACGCCATGCAGCACGATCGCCTTCACGGTCCGATCCCCCTCTCAAGTGCCTCCGGCTACACCTTCACCAAGGAAGGCGCGTGTTCCCGTGCAACAGGCAGCGCGTGCCGTCGGCGTGGCGCGCGCGTCGACGTCGAAAGGCGGGGCCCCATCGGGTGCCCCGCCTTTCGTTTGCCTCGGTCGTGCGGCAGGCGACCGCGGAGAGCTATCCTGCCGCGACCGGCGCGGAGGCCACGGCCTCGACGTCGAACGTGAACTGCACATCGTCGCCGACGAGCCACCCGCCGAGCTCCAGCGCCTTGTTCCAGTTCAGCCCCCACTCCTTCCGGTTCAGCTTCCCCTTCCCGGTCGCGGCGGCGCGGTTGTTGCCCCACGGATCCTTGACGGGGTCCGTGACTTCCACCTCGAAGTTGACCGGGCGCGTCTTGTCACGAATCGTCAGATCGCCGGTGACGAGATACCGTCCCTGGCCGCGAGATGACACCGCCGTGCTGCGAAACCGGATCCCGGGATACGTCTCAGCGTCGAAGAAGTCTCCCGAGCGTAGGTGTTGGTCCCGCTGGGGCTCACCCGTGTCGATGCTCGCGGTATCGACCGTGAGGTTGAGGCCGCGAAGCGTGCCATTCGCCTCGTCGATCTCCGCGTTGAACTTCTTGAACCGTCCACGGACGGTTGAGATACCCATGTGCCTGATCGAAAAATCGAGGTGCGAGTGACTCGGATCGATGGTCCACGGCATTGACGTCCCTCCCGTTCTTGTCCGCTCTAGTCCGGTGGCTTACGTGCACAATATCATAGAGCACTCAATATAGTCAAGTACTTGATTTTCCATCAACCACGTGCTATTGTTACCTCGACATGGCACGCGACGAAGCGACGTTCTGCCCGGCCTCCCGGGCCATCAATCTCCTTCAGGAGAAGTGGGTGCTCCACATCGTGCGCACCCTGCTGGACGGTCCGCGAGGCTTCAACGACCTGAGCCGCGCGATTGGCGGATGCAACACGACGACGCTGGCGCAACGGCTGGAGGGGTTGGAGTCCCTCGGCATCGTGAAGAAGACCGTACACTCCGTAATGCCGCCGAAGACAAGCTACGGGCTGACCCCGCGGGGGGTTGAGCTCGACGCCGTGATTCAGGCGATCGATCGCTGGGCACGCCGGCACCTTGCATCGTCCGATGGCGACGTGCCGGTCCGCCGCGGCACCACCTCGATCCGCGCAGGGGCGCTACGCGCGCGCGCCAGCCAGGGCTGATCCGGCGGCGAGCCGGAGGCCATCGCGGCACCCCGTGGGGGCCCCGGTCTGTGGGACGCTCCCGCAGCGTTCCCCCGGTGCTACGGCGTCGAGTCCCGCGGCACTGCGTGTGACGTCCGGCGCCATTGGCCGCTCACGGACCGCACCGGGCGCGGCGCTTCGGTGCCTCCTCCGCGGATCCCGATCGCGTTGATCACCCCTCCAACGCACAACAGCGCGGCCCCGAGCAGCATCGCGAGGTGAAACCCGAACGTCGACGCCGCGCGTGCAGCGGCCGCGGCCGGGGCCCCCGGCGCCGGCGCGTTGAGCGGGGCGAGCATCTGGCGCACGCCAGGTGACGTGACGTCCAACCCCGGCGCGCGCGCCGCGAGCGCCGTATAGAACGCCGCCGTGATCACGACGAACGCGAGCGCGCCGACGAGCTGCGGCCCAAGTTCGGCGACCGCGTTGTTGATCGCGGAGGCCAGCCCCGCGTGCCGCTCCTCCACCGATGTCATGAGCGTCGTCGTCAACGGCGCGACCATGATCATGAGCCCCGCGCCAAACACGAGCAGTCCGGGGAGGAAGTCGACCGCGTACCCCCACGGCGGGAGATACGTCCCAGGGTCGCCGGGACGCAACCGCCACATCGGGCTCGACGCGGGCACCCGCGCGAGCCACAGCACGCCGAGCGCAATCAGCGCGGGCCCGCCCGCCATGAACCAGCGCGGTCCGTACCGCGCGGCGAGGACGCCGAACCGCGCCGAGAACAGCGCCAGCAGCACGCTCACGGGCAGCGTCGCGAGCCCGACCGCGGCGGCGGTGTACCCGAGCGTCCCCTGCATGAACAGCGGGAGGCAGTAGAACACCACCGCGAACGCACCGTAGATCACGAACGTCGAGAGATTGGTCACGGTGAAGTTGCGCGACCGGAACAGTTCGGGCGGCACCAGCGGATGGGGGCGGCGGGTCATCAACGGGACCAGCGCCACGGTGGCTGCGGCACCGACTGCAAGCGCAACGAACGCGACCGGATCCCGCCACTCCCGTTGCTGTCCGTAGATCGCGCCGAAGACGAGACCGCCGATCGCGAGCGCAGTTGTGACCGTGCCCGGGATGTCGAACCCGGCGACGGCTTGCGCATCGTGACTCTCCCGGACGTGACGCGCCACCACCCACAGCGCGAGCGCCACGAACGGGAGGTTCATGAGAAACGCCGCCCGCCACGTCAGCGTGTCGACGAGCACGCCGCCGATGAACGGTCCGAGGATGGTGATCGCGGCCGCCGCGCCGGACCAGACGCCGAACGCGCGCCCCTGCTCTTCCCCCGTGAACGTCGTCGTAATCAGGGAGAGCGCGCCGGGTACGAGGAGCGCTCCGGCGGCGCCCTGGAGTACGCGAAACACGACCAACAACTCGAGCGTCGGAGCCAGGCCGCAGAGGAGCGACGTCATGCCGAATCCGAGGATCCCGATCGCGAACATCCGCCGGCGACCGTAGTAGTCCGTCATGGCGCCCGCGAGAATGAGCAGCGCGCTCAGCGTCAGCAGGTAGCCGTTGTAAACGTACGCCTGCCCCTCGAGCACCCCGAGGTGTGCATGCGGCAGTTCACGCCCGATTCGGGGAAGCGCCACGGTCACCACGCTCGAGTCGAGGTACGTGATGCCCGACCCGAGGACCGCTGCGACGAGCGTCCAACTCTTGGAGGTCACTGCCTGATGATACCATCGGGGCCGACGTCGACGCGCGTTTCGTTGACGCCTCCCCGGGCATACAATACAATGAGCGAACGTTCAGTCATGGTGCCGCAGGCCGCGGGCAGACCCGCGCGATGGACGCGTGCGCTAAGGGCTCGGTCCCGCCGGGATGGCCGTGACGTCGAGTCGGAACACCACCAGATGACTCCAGAACATCCAGGAACCTCAGGAGATCGGCCCGGCGCGCCCGGGGCCCAGACACCCCCGGCGCATGGGCCGTCCGGCGCGCCCGCGTCCGGTCCCGCCGCCTCCCCTGTTCCTGGAGGGTCCTCGCCGACGAGCCGAAACGGGAACGCCTCCACGACGCGCAGGACGTGGGTCTTCGTCGTCGCGCTTCTGGTCATCGCCACCGCGGCGGTCTATACGATTCGCTACTTCCGCGACGCCGCCGCCCATCCGAGTACCGACGATGCCTACGTCCAGGGCGACACGGTGCTCGTCAGCGCCAAGACCGCCGGCCGTGTCATGCGCGTCTCCGTCCAGGGGTCCCAGCGGGTCGCACAAGGACAGCTCCTCGTCGAGCTCGATCCCACCGACGCGCGGATCGCGGTGGAACAGGACCTTGCGGCGATCCGCGCGGCCGAGGCAAACGTGACCCAGGCCCGCGCCGCGCTGGTCACACAGCAGAGCCAGACCGCGGCGAGCATCGCGCAGGCCAGCGCGACGCTGGCCGCCGCGGACGCGCACGTGCCGCAGACGCAGACGACGGTCGCCATACAGCAGCGAACCCTTCGGCAGGCAGTGTTGCAGGCGGCGGCGCAGCTGAGCGCGGCGCAGGGGCAGGCGGTGTCCGCCCGCTCGGCCCTCGCGACCGCGCAGCGCACGCTGTCACGGGACAAAACCCTCCTGGCTCAGGGGGCGTTCGCGCAGCAGGATGTCGATCAGGCACAGGCGGCGTATGACGCGGCCGTGGCCCAGGACAGGAGCGCGCGGGACGCCGTGACGCAGGCACGGGCCGCGCTCGCGTCCGCCGAGGCCAACCAGATGCAGGTCGAGATCAGCCGCCAGGACATCGCCGGCGCCCTGGCCCAACGCCGGCAGGCCCTGGCGGGGGTCGCGAGCGCGCAGACCGGCTTCGATGTGTCCCGGGAACGGCAGGCCCAACTGCAGTCCGCCGAGGCGGCGGTCGCCCAAGCGCAGGCGCAACTCGCGGCCGCGCAACAGCAACTGCAGGACACCCGCATCGTCGCGTCGGTGGACGGCGCCGTCGCCAACCAAGTTCCGGTCCAGCCCGGCCAGGTCGTCCAGCCAGGCCAGACGCTCCTCACGATCGTGCGGTTGCACAAGTGGGTCGAGGCGAACTTCAAGGAAACCCAGCTCACGCGGGTCCGCGTCGGCCAGCCGGTGACGGTGCGTGTCGACTTGCTGCGCAAGACGTTCCACGGCCACGTCGAGCGGCTCGGCCCCGCGACCGGGGCCGCCCTGTCGTTGCTGCCGCCGCAGAACGCGACCGGGAACTTCACCAAGGTCGTGCAGCGCGTGCCGATCCGGATTGCGCTCGACGACGCGCCAGGCGATCTGCAGCTCGGGCTGTCGGTCGAGGTGACGGTCGACACCACGCGGAACCTCGTAGAGAGCGCCGCACGCTGACACCGCACTGGGGCCCGCTCGGGGGGAAGCCTATGGCGGACGTGGCCGGCATCGCCGGTATCCTCATCATCTTGATCGTGCTGTGGGACGCGTTCGAGACCATGATCCTGCCACGCCGGGTGACGCGGCGGGTCCGGCTCACCCGGATCATCGTCGTGTCCGGGTGGAAGTTTTGGAGGATCGTCGCCCGGCGGACCCGTCACCGCCCGCGCCGCGAGGCCTTGCTCAGTTACTTCGGGCCGCTCGCCGTGATCGCGCTGTTTGGCACCTGGGCGCTCGGTCTGATCGTGGGATTCGCGCTGTTGCAGACCGCGTTTGGCTCTCGGTTGGCCGCGCCCGAGGGCACCGTGCGGTTCGGCACCGATCTCTACATGAGCGGCACGACGTTCTTCACCCTCGGCCTCGGCGACGTCGTGCCCCGCTCCGGTCCGGCGCGCTTCATCACCGTGCTCGAATCCGGCCTCGGCTTCGGGTTCCTCGCCTTGGTGATCTCGTACCTGCCGGTGCTGTACCAGGGGTTCTCGCGGCGGGAGACGCGGGTTTCCCTACTGGATGCGTGGGCGGGATCACCGCCTACGGCCGGCGAGTTGCTGCGGCGGCTGGGCACGGACGGTCGGGACACGCTGCTGGCGCCCTTCCTCCAGGAGTGGGAGCTGTGGTCCGCGGAACTGCTCGAGGCGATGATCTCATACCCGATCCTCGGGTACTTCCGATCGCAACACGACAACCAGTCGTGGCTGTCGGCGCTGACCGCCGTGCTCGACGCGTGCGCGGTGCTCATATCCAGCGTGGAGGGCGCGCCGGTCAGAAATGCGTCGCTGACGTTCGCGATGGCGCGCCACGCGGTGGTGGATCTGTGCCAGATTCTGGGTGCGCCACCGCGGTTTCCGAGCCGGGACCGTCTTCCGCCAGCGGATCTGGCGCGCCTCTGGACACAACTGGGCGCGGCCGGGTTGGCGCTGCGCGACGACGAGGCATCGGCCGCGCGGTTGCGCGAACTGCGCGAGATGTACGAGCCGTACGTGCACGGCCTGGCGCGCCGCCTGCTCCTTCCGCTCCCCCCCTGGCTCCCCGCGGACGACGTCCGCGACAACTGGCAGCGCACCGCGTGGCGAAGCATCGGCACGGAGCACGACGAACCGGACGATCGCTGAGGCGGGTGGCGCGCTACGCTCCCCGTCCGCGCGCGCGTCGGAGCGACGCCAGCACCGAAAGGCCGGCGAACCCCACGACCGCGCCCGCCACCGCCCAGAATCTGGATCCCGTCATGAAGCTGCCAGGCAGGATGCGAATGCCCTGCAGAAACCACACGCCGCCGATCGCCACCATGACCGCGCCCAGCACCGCACGTCCCCAGCGCATCGCCTGCCCCCTCTCCCGCGCTTACGCGCCCGTCCGCGCCGCGCACGCATCGGTCAGAATCGCGACCACGTCGTCGGCAGTATGCTCCCCCTCGCGGGCTTCGGAGACCGCCCGACCCAAAGGCGATCCGGCGACGAACGCGTAGAACTCCGCCGCTCCGCGCAGCGTTGTCCCGGGGAGACCGCACCCGTCGAACGTTCTCGCGACCTCCTCCATCTCGGCGACCCAGCGGTACGCCTTGGGCGGCATCTTCGGAAGTTGGCCGTCGATCCACTGCCGCAACCCCGGCAAGGAGTCCCGGAGCTCGTTCGCGAGCGCCTCGCCGACGCCGCCCCGCCGCGCCGCGATCAACAACTCACCGGCGAGTGCCGTGAGCCCCTTCGTCAGCGCGGCGTAGCTCATCTTGAGCGCCGACGCCTGCCCGATTCCGTCCCCGATTGCGCGGACGTCCAGGCCGTGCTCACGAAGACGCACGAACGCGGTCACGTCGGGGCCGGACGCGTAGAACCGCGGGCCCGGCGCGCCGTCCCGCGGGGGACCCCCGATGATGGCCGCGTCCACGAACCGGGCGCCGGCGGTCGCGACCGTCCGCGCGACCGTCCGGACCGTCGCCGGGGCGATGGCGTTGCAGTCGACGTACAGCAGCCCGGCGCCGGTGCGCGTGAGGGCCGCCGCGATGCGTTCCGCGGTCGCGACCGCCGCGCCGGGCGGCACGATCGACAGGAACATGTCCGCGGCGCGCACCAGGGCGGCGTCGTCCGCGACCTCCGCCATACCGGCGGCCCGCGCGCGCCGGGCCGATCGGTCGGTGCGCCCGGCGAGACACGTCATCACTTCTGCGCCGCGGGCGCGCAGGCTCGCGCCGACCGAGTGGCCCATCTCACCGGGCGCGATGATCGCGATCCTCAACGGGGTGGCCATCTGAATGCCTCCTTGACGGCCCCGCGGCCGTCATCTCACAGCGCGCTACGAATCCGCCTCCGACACGGCCCTGGCGGGGACGGTGACGACTCGCCGCTCCCGCGCGGAGGACGCCATCCAGATCAACAGTAAGAAGAGCACCAGGAACTGCTTGAGCATCAGCGCATAGTCCGCGAACGCGGTGAACTCCACGAAGGTCAGGACGAAGACGCCGTACAGGATCACCCCGACGGGAGAGGGAACCCCCGGGCGTGCCGCGATCAGGTAGGTGTAGACGAGCCGCGCGAGCACACCTTCGATCCACATCCCGAGCACGACCCCCGGCAGCCAGAAGTCGAGATACACCTCGCCGAGACGCGTGGGAGCGACCGACGTCAGGCTGTCCCCGGGATGAATGAGGTGGTACTGGTGCGCAAACGCCACGCCGCCAACACTCGTCGCGGGTTTCCGAATAAGAAACCTCGGCGGCGCCAGGGAGGTCCAGAACGGCTCGAGCGTGCGGCCCCACGCAAACGGCCACTCCGACGGCGTCCGGCGAACGATCGCGGCCACGATCTGAACCATGTTCAACCGCTCGACGAACGTCCGCACCGACAGCGACGCGAGGTGGACGACGCCGAGCCCGGCCAGACTGTGCCAGGTGTCGACGGCCGCGTGCCGCAACGCCCCGACCGACGCAGAGGACGGATGGAGCAGGTTCGTGTTGGCCTCGCTGGCCAAGGCAGTCCGGTAGACGTTCAAGACAGGGAAGATCAGCAGCACGGCGACGAGACCGGTCGCCACGACGAGTTTCCACTGGATGCGTCCGAGCATGTAGTGCGCCGCGATCACGGGAACCAGCAGGGCTGCGAGCGCCGGCTGGCGCCACCCGCTCGGCAGCGCGTACGCGAGCTGGGCGACGAGCAGCGCCAGAAACGCCGCCTGCCAGAGCCGCGACGGTCGCTGGGCGCGGACAAGCTCGTAGTGCCTGGTCGCGGCGAACAGCAGCGCGACGACGGCGAATCCCGCGAGCCAGCCCGCGGTGGTCGACCACTGCGTCGCGATCTGGGTGCGAAACGTGTGGAGGTAGCCGCCCTTGAACACGAAGAGGATCTGCGCGGACCATCCGATCAGGGCGAGCGCGGCCGTCCCGGCCGCCACCCGCGGCCCATTCCAGCGGGGCGGCACCGGCGGAAGCGCCCGCGCCAACCCCGCGCCCGGTCCGGTGTAGTAACCGAGGAACCAGGCGGCGAGACCGACCGCGGCGACGCCGAGCGCCGCGGGGAACCACGCAAGCGACACCGCCGGATCGAACTCGAGCCCGACGGCAAGCGCCATCGCCGCGCCGACCGGAAACCCCACACCGTAGAAGAAAGTGACGAGGAGCGCGGGCTCGAACGGATCGATCCGACCCCGGCCTGCCGCGACCACGACAGGCACCCAGAGCAACGCCGTGACCGCGGCGGCGCCGAGGGCGAGGGACGCGTGGGCGGGCGAGACGCAGCCCCAGACGAGGATGCCGGTCACGGTGCACGCGCCGAACCCCGCGGCGGCGACCACGCCGCGCGGCCGGGCGGGTGCGCGGACGCTCACACCGTCGCCGCGCGGCGGAGTCCGTCGCGGATCAGCACCACCGCGATGGCCAGGACGAAGCCGGAGGTGGCGCCAAACCATGCGTATAGGAGGCGCCCCGCGGTGACCGGCGCGACCGGCCGCTCCGCTTTCTGGACGATCGTCGCCGTCGGCGGAGACCCCTTCTGGTTGGCCTCGAGGAGCACGATCTGCTGCTCCAACGTCTTGGCGGCATCGAGCGCGGCCTGGCGTCGGACCTGCGCGGGCGCCGTGCCGTCGGCGGGGGATGCCGCGGTTGCCGCGGGCCCGGCGAGCACCGCGTTCGTCTCCGCCAGCGCGCGGCGGAGCCGGGTCAGCGTCGCGTTCTGCTCCAGCGCGACAAAGCGCGCCGCCCGGTCGGCGAGCACCACCGCCGCGGCGTCGGCGATGCGCCGGGCGAGATCAGGCGACGCGTTCCGGGCGGTGACCTCGTAGAGACCGACATCGCCAGCCGGAATGACGAGCAGATCGCGGTGGAGCGCTGCGGGCGTCACCTGCCCCTGCGCGCCCGCTAGCGCGACGACGCGGTCGAGCACGTCCGCCCCGCCCAGCCACTTCTCCAGCACGTCGACATTGAGGCGGGGACGCACGGAATGCGGGGTATCCCACGAGACCGAGCCGCCGATGTCGGCAAGCTGCTCGACCTGAAACACCGCGGTGGCCTCGTACGAGGGGCGGGTCAGGACGCCCGCGACGACCCCGACGGCCGTACACACGATCAGCACCGCGGCGCCCAGCCGCCAGGAGCGGATCAGCGCTCCCCAAAACTCGTCGATCGTCATCGCGGCGACGCCCCGCAGGTCACGCGGCCCACCGCCGGGCGGTGTCGCACCGGGTCGCACCCGCGAGGCCGTACGACGATCGCACCCACGACGCGAGTTGAACCGGTGACCCCCCTCATCGCGAGCATGGCCACCCACTTCGTCAGGGTCGGTCACTCCCCTTCCACTCGCGACGCGGCGAGCGACACAGCGACGACGGCCGGATGCGCGGGCAAGGCAAAGTCGTTACACCTACTGGAGTCGGGTGATCTCACGCCATTCGGTCGGGGCCGGGCGGACACGCCACGATGAGACAAGGAGCTCGCTGACGTGGACGTTAGCGGGTGATCGACCTGTTCGATGTCGCCCCGTGGAGTCGTTTTTTGGTTCCCATTGAGGGGGGAAGCGACAATCCCTTGGACTGCACGCTGGACAAGTCGGAAACGACCAACGTCGTGACGGTGCGTGGGGAAATCGATCTGAGCAACGTCCACGCGCTGGAGGAAGTCTGCGACCTGGGACTGATGAGCAGCAGCCTGCCACTCATCGTCGATTTATCGCATGTGGGGTACATCGATAGCACCGGCTTGAATACGCTAATCAAGGTCCACGAACGGTGCCACGTGCGACGAGTCGAATTCGCGGTCGCGTTCACGTCAAGATTGATGTGGCGGATCTTCTCGGTCCTGTCGCTCCAGGAGAAGATTCGGATTTTCCCGACCGTGAAGGCGGCGACCGAGGCGTTGCAGTGGAGCCCTCGACCGGAGTCGAACCGGTAACCCCCTCACGACAAGTGAGTGCCCCATTCGCTATCGCTCGCTATTCGCAGATTCGCGAGTGGCTGGTGGCTGCCAAAAACCTGCCAACGTTTCGTGCGAGGCGGGCGCCGCCCAGAATGGGCTCCCCCGCCTAGTGCCATTTGAGCCCGGATCCGCCGTCATTGCGACGAACCTGGTGAGGGCATCCATGCAAAGGGACCGGCGATATCGCTCGGAAACGGCACGCGGGAGACTCTGCCCGCCCAAACGCGCCGGCCCACCACACCTGGCCCGATCAGCGCCCGATTTGTTCACCCAGTGGCGTCTCCCCCTTCTCTCAGCACGTGCGGGCCACCGGTGAGCCGGTCGCTTATCGTCCCAGGCAACCAATACGGGTGAGCCCGCGCATCCACGGCATCCTTGCCGCCGCTGCTGATGCCAGGACCACGCCGGACGCCATCAGATCGCTTGCGCCTCGGATCACCACCGTCGCGGCTACGGGATCCCACGGACGAGGACGACGCCCAAGACCACGATCCCGACTGACAGCAGGAGCACGATCCGGCCGACCCACGCGGCCCGTCGCCGGAATCGTCTCAGTTGGGCGGGCTCCGCGCCGTCACCCGCCATGCTCGTCGCCTGCCGGCCGGCGGCAAGGTCGTGCCACGCGCTCATGAGCATCACGACAAAGACAACCAGCAGCTTCAGCGCCAGCACGCGCCCGAACGACGCCTGCCACAACGCGCCGTCCCGCACCTGGCTCCAACCGTACCCTCGAAACGCCAGGTTCGCACAGCCGGTCACCACCAGCGTGAGCAGCGCGGCCCACCCAACCCACCGGAACCGGATCGCCGTCGTACGGATGAGCGTCAGCGCCACGCCACGATAATCCGGCTGACGGAGCGCGGGGAGCAGCACGGCGGCGAGGAACACCATGCCGCCGATCCACACGCAGGCCGCGAAAATGTGGAGCGAGACTGCCACGATGTACCACGTCATGAGCGGGGCCCCTGGGTGTGAGGCCGCGCCGGACGAGCCGTCGCCGCCGACGACAGCGTGTTGAGCAAGAACAGGAGGATCGCGGCCACGCTGAGCAGCCCGCCCCACGCCCGCACCGAATACCAGTCGCCGAGATCCCCGGCAAGGCGCGCGACGAGTGAGAGGTTGAGCAGCGCGATGTGGCTGTAGAACCACGCCCGATACGGCACGGCACGGCCGAGGACGGCCGGCAGGATGATCGGGGCGTGCGCAAACACCATCGAGAACACGAACCCGAGGAAGACCGCGTGCAGCATCGCGTCGTAGCGTGGTCCTGCGAGCGCCCCGCCGAACACCATCCACAGGACGCCGCCGACGCCCAGCCAGGCGTATCCGGACAACAGGCCGACCGCGATGAATCGGGGCAGGCCCGGCCGCCCGACGATGCGCCGGGCGATGTCGTACCGCCATAACCACCCCGCCAGCCCGGCCATCGCGATCCCAGCGATTCGCTGCCCTGTCGCGCCCACGAGCGCGAGGCCCAGAGCGTAGACGGCGACGATCGCGATGAAGACGGCTTGGCGGCCGCGGTCTCGGCCCACCAAACGGCTGAGATCCAGCCGCTCGCCGACGATGGTGAGGACGAGAAAGCCGGCGAGCCACGAGACGACGACCGGGAGGGCCGCGCCGGCAAGCCACGCGACGTTCGCCATGAGCCAAGCCAGCGCCCCCGCCTCCATGACCACCGTGAACCACGCGAGCCGGCGCCACATGATGCGGCCGAAGATCCCGACAAGACCGAGGCTGCCGAGCGTGATCAGGAGCGGCCCGACCGGGGCCGGCATGCCTCCGAGAAGCGCGAGGCCGCCTAGACCGCTCAACAACGGCGCGGCGTACGCCCACGGCTCTTGGATGGCAACCGCCCGCTCGAGGCTGATGAGCGTGCCGAGAAACCCGGACACCATGAGCGGGCCGTGCGCTGCGGCCAACGCGGGCTCGAACACCGGCAGCGTCCACCCAAGGCGCTCGAGGCCCGCCCACATTCCCGCGAGCAGCGCGAGGATGCTGAGCACCAGCAGGGCGAGCCGGCCTCGCCGCGCGGCCGGCGCTACCGCCACCGACCCCGCCGCAGTCCCACCGCTACCTCCGCGTGATCCTGGTCGGTGGGCGGGGGCGTCACGACCGTCAGCGCCACCAGCCGGGCCGTCGCGAGCAGCCCGCGCGCCTCCCCGGCGGGGACCACGACCACGGCGCCCGGTCGCACCTCCTCTTCCCGATCGCCGGCGAGGACCCGGCCGTCTCCCTCCAGCACGATGATCGCGATATCCACGGCGGGGCGGTGGACCGGAATGAACTGGCCCGGCTCCAGGCAGACCAGGAACACGCGCACGCGCGAAGTCGCACCGACCGGAACGGCGTTGAACCGGTCCGGGGAGAACGAGGCGGCCGTGTGATAGGAGGCCAGAAACGCGCTCACTGGGCCCCCTGCACCGGTGCGCTGCGTCCTGGGACGGACGCTCGACCGACCCGAACCCGCCAGACCTTCGGGCCCTGCTCCACGTAGTCCCACGTGAACTGCCCCGTCAGCTCCGCTTGGAACTGATAGTACAGCGGCTTGGGATCATGGTCGTTGACCAGCGTGAACGCTTGTCCGGGCGCGAGCGCCTCGAACGTGCTCAGGATCAACGGATGGCGGCGGGACGGCGGAACCTGCCTGACGTCCAGCACGCCCCCCGGAGCTGGTGCTTCCGCGGGCGAGATCGGCTCGTGCATCCGCTCCATGACCTGCCGCTGCGCATCCACAGGCACGTACTGCTCGAAGAGCGGGAGGTAGACTTGCTCCTCCTTGGCCAGGTGTACGCGAAACAGGGCTTGTAGCTGCAGCACGAGGCGGGCGAGCTCGCGTTCCAGGATCCGACGGTGGTCTTCCCCTGCCCCCTGCCACCGCCCGGCGGCGTCCTCGATCTTCCTAATGTGGTCCTCGAGAAACCGATGATCCACCCGCATCGTCGCCGTCGCCATGCCGTGGGCTTTGAGCAGCGGCTCCACCGCCGGGTACAGGTTCCGCTCCTCCGCGGCCGCGTGGCCGAGGAGTTCGCTCTTGAGGAATGCCACCAGCCCGGCCAGATCCGCGCCAGGACGGCCGTCGGTAATCGGGCCCGCGCGATCCTCCAACTCTTGCGCGAGCGTCTGATGGTGGTGCCGGAAGGCCTCTCCCACGCTGCTCATCGCTTGGCTCCTCTCCTGCGCATCTCAAGACTTTGGCGCGCTCTCGAGCGTTCCGGGTCGCTGACCCATCGCGTGCGTCTCGCGGACCCCTTCCGGCCCGCACCCCGAAAACTACAGCACCGCCCGCGCGGCGTCACCGCTTCTCCATCCAACCCAGGAGGGTTTTTGCCTGGTCCGACATCATCACCGGCTGCCACGGCGGCTCCCACACCACGTCCACGTGGACGGCGCGAACGCCGGGGACCCACACACGGACCGCGGCGTCGATCTCGTCTGTGAAATAGGCGTGCAGCGGGCATGCCGGCGTCGTCATCGTGAGCGCGACGCGGACGCTGCCGTCGCGCACCTCGATGTCGTAGACGAGGCCGAGGTCCACGATGTTGACACCCAGCTCTGGATCGTTAATGCATCGTAGCACTTCGCGCACCTGCTCCGGGGTGATCATGGGCGCCTCCCTCGCCGGCTACCGCGGCGGTGGCCGGCGCGGGCCGGCCGGTCATCGGACGCCTCATTGACACGCCGGAGCTCGCCGATGGATCGCTTGACAGGCACGAGATCGATTACCGCGACCTCCGCGACCGACTCAAACGGCGCGACGCCAGTCCCCACGCAGGCCAGGCGGTGCCGGACGAACACCCGCGCCACCTGCGGCCACCGGGCCAGCAGGTCGGCAACGGTCCTGTAGGCGAGCAAACAGGTGTGCAGCATCAACGTTCATTGGCAACATACTCGATCGCGGGGGAATCGTCTTTGTCCTGGCGCAACGTCGAGGCAGGACGTCGGCGTCGCGCGGGCGTCGGCTGAGTGCCGCGAAGCGTCCCGCACCCTCACGAGCCCATGTGGGTCGCGCGCAAGCAGGCATTGTCGGCCAGCCGCGATCAGGCCCTGCAACGCCCGTCGGCTCAGGATGCGACCCACGGTGTACAAGATCGCGCCAGCCAGTTCAGCCAGGTCGCACCGCGACGGCGGCATATCGAGGAGAGTACCTCATCGACCCTGGCACGCGCCTTCGCGATCGGGCAAGGACCGCCTGTGCGAGCCGCTGCTCCACGTGCTCGGTCGCGAGCGCGGACATGCCGGTCCTGCAACTCGTGCACGCGGACGACGAGCATCCGCACCGCGTTGAGCGCGACAACGGGATATCGCGAGCACAGGCGAAACGGGCTGGATTCGACCGAGTCTTCAACGGCGACCTGAGACGCCGCATGCCCGCCCCGGCGCTACGGTTGGACGGCAAGCGTCGCCACCGCCGCCCGCGGGGGCGTGCCCACCAGCAGCGCGAGCTCCCAGGTGCCCGCCATCTCGAACGTCACGGTCCCCTCGTAGCGGCCTGAGCCAGCGGCACGGAGCGTGGTCATCGTCTCCTGGTGTGACATCCCGGGCATGCGCATTCGGAGTCGCACCGGTCCTTGCATCTGAGGGCCGTTGAACGTGACGACCAGCCGGTGCGGTGTGATTCCCCGAGGGGGCCACGGGACGGTCGTCACGGTCGCCCGCCACGCGGGGCCGACAACGGTGATCCCCGCTGCGGGCCCGGTGCAGCCGGCCGCGGCGAGCGCCACAAGCACAAGGACGATCCACCTCATGGCTCGCGCCGTAGGCAAAATAGAACCAGCCCCGCGGTAAAGGACACCGCGATCCAGCCCGCCAGCGCCGCGAGAAGCAGACCGACCGTCCCGGTCTCCCCGAACCGGCTCGTCGCGTACATCCCCACCGGCCCGGTGAGATCAGGGGAGTGCACCACCATCAGGATCGCGGCGATCCGAAAGACATCGACGGGGTTTGCCATAGTGAGCCAGAACACGCCCCGCGCGCCGAGCTGCGCCGAGACAGCCAGCCCGAGGATTCCCAGGTCGCTCAACACCACCAGCGCCAGCCACAGCACCACACCGAGACCTAGGGCGCGGGAGTGCGTCGGTGCCCGCGCCGACACCAGAAACCCAAGGCCGAGCACCGCGAGCGCGAGGAGCATCGACAGGGCCACCAGAGCCAGGTACGCGGCCAACCGTTCGGGCCCCACGCGGAACGAAAGCACACCTGCGGCGAGGCCGAACCCGGTGGCGCTCGCTCCGATCAGCGCCGCGGCGACGCCGAGATACTCGCCAACGAACACCTGGGCACGGCTTACCGGCTGGGCGAGCACGAGGCCGAGCGCGCCGGACTCCCGCCGCGCGGCGAGCCACCCGGCGCCGATCGTGAGCGCCAGCAACGGGATGAAGAGCAGCGTGAGACCGATGAGCGTTCCCGCAGTGCGATCAAACGCCGAGAACCCAATGACGTCGGTGCCCACGAGCGCGAGCGCCGAGGCGCCTAGCGTCAGGGCGCAGAACGCTCCTCCGATAACGACGAACCAGCGGTCGCGGACGGCCGCACCCAACGCCGTTGACGCGAGCACCGCGATCTGCGTCATGTGCCGCTCTCCTCGCCGGCAACCGGTGTCCTCGTTCGCATCGCCGGTGTGTCATGAACGTCCACGGTCAGCCGGCAATGGCGGAGCGCCGGGCCATCAAGCGCGGCGAACACGGCCGGCAGGTCATGCGGGCCGATCGACAGGTGCAACGCGCTGTTCAGGGTGATCGCCTCGACGAGCCCCAGGGGCGCGCGGTTCGCCACTGTCTGGAGATCGCACGTGCGACCGGCGATCGTGAGGGTGACCCGGCGGGCATCCAGAAACGCTTCGATCGGCAGGTCTGCCGCGATGCGGCCGTCACGGAGGACGGCGACGCGGTCGGCGACATGCTGGAACGCGCCGACCTGGTGCGACGCCAGCAGCACCGTCCGCTCCCGGTCGCGCAGGCGGTCGAGCCACCCGCGGAGATCGGCTTCACCCTCGGGATCGAGGTTGCTCGTCGGTTCATCCATCACAAGCAGCGGAGGATCGGCGATGAGGGCCACGGCGAGCGCCAGGCGCCGCAGCATTCCACCCGAGAGCGCGGCCGGGGTGCGACCCGCGGCAGACGCCAGCCCGACCGCCTCCAGCAACGGCAGGGGAGCGGCGACTTCACCGCGCAGCCGCTGAAAGAACGCCACGACTTCGTCGACGTCGAGCCCTGGTGGAAACGAGGGGAGTTGCGGGACGTAGCCGATGAGCCGCCTGGCCCGGCGGCCGTCTCGAATCACGTCGAACCCGCCGATCCGCACCACGCCCGAGTACTGCACCTGACCGAGGAGGCATCGCAGCAGGGTAGTTTTCCCCGCCCCATTTGGCCCCGTGAGGACGACGCACTCGCCCGCGGCCACCGAGGTCGTGAGGCCCTTGAGGACGGTCAGACCGCCGTACGTCACCCGAACGTCGCGGATCTCGATCACCGGCGCCACCCCCGCCGGCGGCGCGCCCCTGCGAAGGAAGTCAGGGCCCCCGTCACCATCAGGGCCGCCGCGATCCCGGCGAACGCCGGGGACAGTCGGTCGTGCCGGACGAACGCGGGCGGGATCGCGGCATGCATAAGCGGGGCGGGATCCTGGAGCACCGGCCGCGGAGCGAAAATCGGCAGGGCGCTGGCCGCAAAGTCGAGGGCGTTCACCGCGGGGCTGTAGCGCAAGATCCGGGCCTCGGGATGCGTCTCTGCCAGCTGCTCGAAGTTCTTCTCGACGCGGTTCGGCACGTCGCCGACGCCGTCGCCATTCGCGTCGAAGCCCGCGTAGTCCGACCAGTAGTTGCCCCGCCCCTCGGGGGCCCACTCGTTGCCGGCGAGGATGCCCCCGTCGACCCGGACCTGCTCAACGTTATCGGCGAAGACATTGCCCCCGAACCGGTTGTGGCGCACGTTGCTGAGGAGCCAGATGCCGACGCCGTTGCCGGCCACGACGTTGCCGCGAAACTCGCCCCATCCGCTGTCCCCGTAGGGAGAATCGTCGAGGTACAGGCCGACGCTATTGTCGACGAAGAGATTGCGCAGCGCGACCGTGCCGTTGGACTCCTTGATCGCCAACCCGAATCCGCTGATGGTCCGGCTGCGTGCGAAGACGTTCTCCACCAGCCGGATGTGATCGCTGTACATGACGTACGACCCGATCGCGTCGTCGACGAAGCGATTGCGGGTGAGCACGTCCCCGTGGCTGTTCATGAAGTGGAGCCCATACCGGCCGTGGACGACGACGTTCTGGTCGATGGTCACGTCGTCAGAGTACCAGATGAGAAAGTCTCTCCCGCCGTCGATCCGGTTCCGCGCGACGCGCGACTCCGGGCTGTTGAACACCTTGACGCTGTCACCCCGCATGCTGAGCTCAAGGGCGCGCCCGCGGATCGTGTTGTCCTCGATCACGCTGCCCGGAGCTCCCTTCAGGTAGACGCCGAACAGCACGTCCTCGATTGCGTTGCGAACGATGCGCGCTCGGGGCGCCGCCACGAAGATCCCGCTGTCCTCGAAGACCAGTTCGTCCCCGCTGTTCCGGACGACGCAGCCGTCGATCGTCACGTCGGGGGCGACGACGGTAATCACCGTACCCCGCCCGCCCCCGTCCAGCGTTGCGCCCTCGCATCGCACGATCACGGACCGCCGGATCACGATCCGCTCGTGGTGCACGCCCCGGACGGTCACCGCACCGCCCACCGGCGCCTGAGCCAGCGCCGCTTCGATCGACCCCTGAGGAACTGAAGGGTCCTCCGCGCGCCCCGCGCCCCGGGCGAACACCACCGCCGCGGGGACGAGCAGCGCCGCGATCAGCGCGCAGACGAGGCGCGAGGCGCGAGACATACGATCGAACACCGATCCCTGAGCACGCACGCGCGGCACGTGCGGAGCCGCAGCACGGTCGCCCAGATCGCGAGGACCGCGGCGGCCGCCGCGAGGTAGAATCCGGGCCCGAGCGCGGCGGCGGTGCGAAACTGGGCGATCATCCCCTGTCCCAGCAGGACGGGCGTGAACGCGTCCATATGAATCGGCGCCGCGGGGCTGAGCGAGTGCCCGTACCGCGCCAGCCAGTAGGATAGATCCGCGGTGAAGATCAGCGGAAAGAGGATCGTCGGAGCCGCCAACACGAGCGGCACGCGGCGGCCGCTGAATCGGACGACGAGCAGCGCAAGGGCGGCGACGGCCGCCGCGAACACGCCGGCGGCCCGCTCCACCGGTGCCGCCTCCGCCAGCGGTGCCATGCCGATGTAGTGGTTCAACTCGTCGACCTCGGCCACGTCACCGCCCGCGTGGGTCAGGTAAACGCTGACCGCGAGCCCCTGCGGGTACTGCGGGGCGTACAGGTGGATGGTCCAGTACGGCCAGAGAAGCGACAGCAGCAACAGCGCCGCGGCCGCGCCGAACAGGCCGGTGGCTCGCTCCCGGTCACGCCACCGGCTGGCCCATCCGCCCCGTCCGGCGCGCGCGCGCGGCGCCGGGGTCTTCTCGCCGTTTCGTGCCGGCGCGGCGAGCATCACGGTGCTCCGCCTCCGCGCGCTTGGGCGATCAAGGCTTCACTTCCAGGTAGCCGGCCATCTCGAGATGCAGCGCCGAGCAGAACTCCGTGCAGTAGTAGGGGAAAACGCCCGGCCGGTCCGCGGTGAACGTGATCGTCTCGACCTTCCCGGGCTCCAGGCTCAGGTTGATATTGTAGGCGTGCACCGCGAAGCCGTGCGTCGCGTCCAGGGCCTGTTCGATGTTCGTGATGTGGATGACCACCTTGTCGCCCTTGTTCGCCACGATGTGATCCGGCGTGTAGTGACTCCGCATCGCCGTCATCCAGACCTCTACGGTCTTGCCGTGGCGGGCGATCCGCTCCTTCCCGGGCTGCACCGCGTTGGGGTCCGGTCGCATCGTCAGCTCGTTCGTCCCCGGCGGGTAGACGTCCCAGGCCCGGAGCTTGCCGAGCGGGATGATCTCGGCGAAGTGGGGCTCGGCGTTCCCGACCGGCGCGGCGTACAGCATCCGCATCTTCGGCCCGCTGATATCGATCAGCTGAAGATTCTGGGGGCGCAGTGGGCCGATCCCCTTGTACTGATCCACGGACCACTTGTTGATCGCCACGAGGTACTTGCCCATCGGTTTCGCCGTGTCGCCCTGGTACGCGGCCAGGTGGCCGATGTTGTACTGGACCGGGAGCTTGTCCACGACCTTCCACGCCTCGTCGGCGGAATGGTAGGGGGCGCCGAGCGTCCACTTGGCGACGGCACTCTCGATGAACAGGCTCGTGTAGGCGTTCCCCTTGTCGTCGAAGTTCGTGTGCAGGGGACCGAGTCCGAGCTTGACCTGCGCGGCGACCGCATCCTTGAACGACAGGATCGGGACGCCGTAGGCGTCTTTGCCGACAGACTTCCCGGCGTTGATCAGCTGCCGGACCTTGGCCCAGCTGTACACGGTCGCGTTGGGATCCAGTTTCCCGCCGATGACGATGTAGTCCCCCCGCGGGGCCACGTCCACACCGTGCGGGCTCTTCGGCTCCGGGACAAAGTACAGCACGCCGTTCTCGGCCGCATCCTTGAGCGAGATCACCTTGATCCCGTTGACTACCGTCGTCTTGCCCGCCGCGACGAGCGCCTCCGCCTTCTTCCAGTTGATCACATGGAGATAGTCCATGTCGTTGGCCGAGGCCCCGATCTCGATCGGGGGCTTGTGCTCCAGCGTGCCGCCGATCGCCCGTTCCGTGTTGAACGAGTTGATGAAGACCCAGCCCTCGCTCGGCCCCTTGCCGAAGCTGGCGAGATCCTGCCAGTACGGCGGGAGCTCGATCTGGAACGAATGCGCCTGGTCGATGCGGCCCCGCGTGCGATCGAACTTCCAGAACGTCGCCACACCGCGATACTCGTTGTTGTAGTGCTCCTGGTCCAGCGGCACGTACTTCGTCCGCGGAAACGGCACCGCGTACTGGGTGCTCTCGAGCACGTAGTCCGTGTTGGGGGAGACGGTCGCGCCGTGGTCGATCGCGGCGGTAGGGTTCTGCACAATCTGCTTGGTCTCGAAGTCCTTGAGGCTGATGACGGCCATCCGAGCGTTGGCCTTGTCGTTGATAAACAGCCACTCACCGTCGTAGTCCCCGTTCATCTGGCTGATGGCCGGGTGGTGCGTGTCCCCCCAGGTCAGTCCCGGGATGTCCGCCACCGACTCCGGCGACGTGTCGCGCAACACGCTCCGGCTCTCGTCACTGTACCCATAACCCTGCCAGGACTCGGGCGAGAACACCGCGATCACACGCAGCAGGCGCATCGACGGGATCCCAAACACGAGTACCTGCCCCGACTGGCCGCCGGAAGCGAACATCAGCGCCTCATCGTACTTGCCGGGCGGCACGTAGGTCGCGAGCGCCGCGCGCGCCTCATCGGGCGAGAGCCCGCGCGACTTCGCGACCGTAAGCAGGTCGCTCGTCTGAGCGTCCGCCACCGGCCGCCTCGCCACCATCCCGGCGCCCGCCACCCCGAGCGCCGCCGTCCCTGCCGCCTTGAAGAGGTATCGTTTGGTCATGCGCGTGTGTAGCATTGCGTCCCCCTCCCTGTGATGACGCCCCAGTCGCGTCGCGGCGTCCCCCGGACCGGCCGGCTACTTGACGACGATGCTCAGGACCATGCCGAGCTCCTTGTGCCCGGGAACGTCACAGTACACTTGATAGGTCCCGGGTTTGAGCGTCACGAGAACGGTCACCGTCTGGCCGGGCTTGATGAGCGGGCTCTTCGTCTTCAGTGCGTCGATCACGAAGTCGTGCTCCACGGTGCCGCCGTTGGTGATGACGAATCGCGCCACCCCGGAACCCACCGTGACGGTCTTCGGGGTGAAAGCAAATTCCTTGGCCCCAATTTGCACCGTCGCGGGAGCACCGGCCGCGTACCCGCTCTGGGCGACCCCGATGCTCACCCACGTTGCCACTATGACTGAGGCCAGTATCGTTCGCCAGATCACACGCCGCATCTAACTGCCTCCCCGGATGAACTCGGCCCCCGGCCGCGCGACTCGTTGGTTGCCATGTTGAGAGTCAAACGACTTTTTTAGTCCTGTGACTCGGCCAATCAATTAGTACCGAGAAGCTGGCCGGCGGGCCATCGGGTCGAGGATGTATTTTGAGCTGGGCGACGGCGTGCCGTTGACGCCGTCGTCGCCATGGGATAGATTGATAACACTGAAACGGTCTTTTTACTCTATTTGGTCCGCTCGTCGCCGACGCGCCGGACGGTCCCGGAAGGATCGACGCGATGAAGCTAAGCCGCGAGAGCGAGTATGGACTGGCGGGGCTTGTACGTCTGGCACAATTGCAGCCCGGCGCAATCGTCCAGCTCAAGGACATCGCGCGAGCGCAGGCACTTCCGCAGATGTTTCTGGCGAAGACCTTCCGCAAGCTCACCCTTTACGGGGTGCTCATCTCCTACCGTGGCCGGCGCCGCGGGTACGCGCTGGCCCGCCCGCCCAAACAGATCACCGTCCGAGAGATCGTCGAAAGCATCGAGGGACGAGACATCCTCAGGCGGTGCATCTTCTGGAGCAACCAGTGCTCGGATGATCATCCGTGTCTGCTCCACCCGATGTGGCAGGCCATGCGTCCGCAGATGACTGAGGCGTTGGAGCGGCTGACGCTGAACGACATCGCCCGCAGGCGCGGGGCACAGGCGCGCGATGCTCGGCGGCCTCGAGCAGCGCCGCGAGCGGGCGCCGCGGCACGCTCAGATCGCCCTAGAGACCTCGATATTGCCGGCAAGTGAGATTATCGAACCTGTCGTGGGCATCAGGGAGACGTAATCTGAGTTGAGCACAACCGTCGCCTGCCATTGCTTTCCCGAAATCTCCCGCTGGCAACCTTGACAGTATTTCCGCGGCCTTCACCTTGATCTCGGGTGCGCGTTCGTTCTTCACTTCTACTCGCTGAAGTCTGTTAGCCTATTCGCGCGTCCGGCCATATGGCGGCTCCTCTTGTTTTTTGCGCGGGTCCCATCTCTATAGGTCCAAAGCCTCTTCTTTCTCTTTCATCTCGTCTCTGATCTCCATCAGCAGCTTGCCGATCCCCTCTAGATTGCGGTTCATGTTCTTTAGTTCGATCACAACTTGTGCAACTTGCTCTTGCTGCACTTGCTGCGCTTGCTCACGTCGGGCCTCCGGAGTCTGAGGTTGGCGCACAGCCAGAATAGCCATACTTGTTCCCCCTCTCCGCCCTCTCTGTTTTTGCCGTGTGCCCCTACCCAGGCGGTTCTGATATGGACGAGCCGGTCAAGGGGTGGGAGACCTGGCGCTTCCCGCTGCGAGCG
>DASQGM010000263.1:0-12565 GCA_035632615.1 bacterium
GCCTGCCTCCCCGCGTCGTAGGTCGCTGCGGCGCCGGGTTCCGAAGCGTCGCGCACTTCTCCGACGCGACGGTACCTCTGATACCGGGCCGCGAGAAGCGATTCCTCCGAGCGCCCCTGCTGGGCCGCGAGATGCCGGCGCACCGCCTGGGCGACCGCTACGACGGCCTCCTCCCGATGTCGGTGGGCGCCCCCGGGCGGTTCGGGGATGATCTCATCGACGATCCCGAAGCCGGCGAGGTCGCGCGCGGTGAGGCGCAGGGCTTCCGCCGCGTCACGGGCGCGGGACGCGTCCCGCCACAGGATTGCGGCGCACCCCTCGGGCGAGATCACGGAGTACACCGCGTGTTCCATCATGAGCAGGACGTCGCAGACACCGATCGCGAGTGCGCCGCCGCTGCCGCCCTCGCCGGTGATGACGGCGACGATCGGCGTGCGCAGGTGCGCCATCTCGAGCAGGGACCGCGCGATCGCCTCGCTCTGGCCGCGTTCCTCCGCCTCCTTGCCAGGGAACGCGCCCGCCGTATCGATCAGCGTGAC
Source organism: bacterium (assembly GCA_035632615.1). Classification (GTDB taxonomy): domain Bacteria; phylum Sysuimicrobiota; class Sysuimicrobiia; order Sysuimicrobiales; family Segetimicrobiaceae; genus JAJPIA01. Next base: position 540 of record DASQGM010000263.1, read on the forward strand.
GACGGGGATCCGCAGCTTTTCCGCGAGCTTCATCACACGAACCGCCTTGCGGTACCCCTCGGGGTTCGGCATCCCGAACCGGCGCAAGATGTTCTCGCGCGTGTCGCGCCCCTTGGCGTGCCCGATGATCGCGGCGGGCCGCCCGTCAATCATGCCGAGCCCGACGACGATCGCCGGATCGTCGCCGAACGAGCGGTCGCCGTGCAGTTCGACGAACTCCGAGGTCAGGCCCTCGATGTAGTCGCCGATTCTGGGGCGCTCCGGGTGGCGCGCGAGCTGAACGGTCTGCCAGGCGGTGGGGTGGCGAGCGATCTCCTCGCGCAACCCCTCGGCCCGCGCTTCGAGCGCCGAGATCTGCTCGCCCAGATCCATTCGCTGCGCCGTGGTGATGCGGCGGAGGGCGCCGATCTCCCGCTCCACGTCCGCGAGGTCCCGCTCGAGAGAGTCCAGCGGAACGGTCTCCCCGGCGCCCGGGCCGGCGAGGTCAGGCGGTCGGTGGCTCATTCGCGGCGGCGGTCTGGTCGGCCGCCCACCCCTGCGCACCCACCCCGGCCATGGCCGGGTCCAGCGGTGCGTTGGTCAGCCTGAGGAGGCGCGCGAGCGCCGCCCGCAGCTCGCCCCTCGGCACAATCGCGTCCAGGAAGCCGTGCTCGAGCAGGAACTCGGCGGTCTGGAATCCTTCCGGCAGCTTCTGCCGGATCGTCTGCTCGATGACCCGGGGGCCGGCGAAGCCGATCAGCGCCCCCGGCTCGGCCACGATCACGTCGCCCTGGAACGCAAAGCTCGCGGCGACACCGCCGGTTGTCGGATCGCACAACACCGTGACGAATGCGACGCCCGCGTCCGCGAGCCGGGCCAACGCGACGCTGGTCTTCGCCATCTGCAGGAGCGACAGCGTGCCTTCTTGCATGCGCGCGCCGCCCGAGGCCACAAACAGGACGAACGGCCAGCGGTGGTCGTGCGCACGCTCCGCCCCGCGGGCGATCTTCTCGCCGACCACGGAGCCCAGGCTGCCTCCCATGAACCCGAATTCCATCGCGCCGACCACCGTCCGCGCGCCTTCGATCGCGCCGGTTCCCGTGATGATCGCTTCCGGCTGGCCGGTCTTGCGACGGTACTCTTCGACCCGCTCGGGATACGGCTTCTCGTCGACGAAGCTCAGGGGATCCCCGGGCACCAGCCCCGCATCGGTCTCCTCGAACGAGCCGCGGTCCAGCACGAGCGCCAGCCGGTCCACCGCCGAAAGGCGATGGTGAAACCCGCACCGGGGGCAGACGCGCAGATTGCGCTCCAACTCCTTCCGATAGACAAGGTTGGCGCAGCGGGGGCATTTGATCCACAGCCCCGCCGGCATGTCGCGCCGTTCGGACGCGGCGTGCTTGGGTCGACTGAGCCAGTCTAGCAACGGAAGGACCGCGCCAGCGGACGCGTCATGGGATCAGAAATCAAATAGGGGTGTCTCAAGGCCACTCGATTATACCGCACGCCCCCTCGGCCGAGCAAACGCACCCGGCCGCCCACCAACGGGGTGCTATAATTGGGAGGCATCGAACGTGCAGGGAGGGATCGTGGCGATGGCGATGCAGCCCCCCAGTCCGCGCGAACGCGGCGGTCCAGGGTACTCGACCGCGGTGGCGCTTGTTCTGGCCGTGGTGGTCGTGGGAGCGTTGTTGGGGGGCGTGGTGCTGCCCGAGTACCTGAACGTGCATCCCGTGTTCTCGTCCCAACCGGTGACGCCGGCGCCGGCACCCACAACGCCGGCACCCCCGGCGACGCCCGGGCCGTCGGCCTCGGCTCCGGCGCTCACGCCCGCCGCGCCGGTCGTGCCGCCGCAGCCGCCGACGCGCGGGTCGGCGCTGACGCCGGACGAATCCGTGGTCATCAACGTCGTCAAGATGGTCCGGCCCGCGGTCGTGAACATCAACACCGAGTCGCAGGTGCAGACGATGTTCGGCGTGTTCCCGTCGCAGGGCGCCGGCTCCGGCGTGATCGTGCGCGCGAACGGTTACATCCTCACGAACAACCACGTCGTGCAGGGTGCGACCACGATCAAGGTGACGCTGGCCGGCGGGAAAACGCTCACCGGCAAGATCGTGGGAACGGATCCGTTCGCCGACCTCGCCGTGATCAAGGTGGATTCTCCGGAACCGCTGCCGGCCGCAGCGCTCGGCACGAGCGGCGCGCTCCAGGTCGGCCAGCTCGCGATCGCGATCGGCAACCCGTTCGGCCTCGGCAGCACCGTCACCACGGGCGTGGTCAGCGCCCTCAACCGCAACATTCAACTGCCCAACCTGATCGTGGAGAACCTGATCCAAACCTCGGCGCAGATCAACCCGGGGAACAGCGGCGGCGCCCTCGTGGACAGTAGCGGCCGCGTGATCGGGATCAACACGGCGATCATCCCCAACGCGCAGGGTATTGGGTTCGCGATCCCGAGCGACGTGGCCCGTGTCGAGATGGAGCAGCTGATCGCGCAGGGCCGTGTCATCCGCCCCTGGGTGGGCGTGGACTACGGGGGCGAAGTAGACGCGCAGATGTCGAAGGCGTACAACCTGGGCACAGATCACGGCGTCGTCGTGCGCGACGTCGAGCCGTCATCGCCCGCGGCGAAGGCTGGCGTGCAAGCCGGGGATATCATCACCGCGGTCGACGGCAATCAGATCGAGAGCTGGAACGACTTCGTGCGGGAGATCGTCGCCAAGAAGATCGGTGGCACGGTCACGCTCACGGTTGTGCGGGACCATGCCACGCGGAAGATGTCCGTGGGCCTGACCGAGCGGCCGGCCGAGCCGCGCTAGGTCCTCGAGCCGGGAGCAGGCACAGAGGCAAAGAAGGGAGTGGCGATGGAGGAACGGACGCTCGCGATCGACGTCGTGACCGTCACCGAGGCCGCGGCGTTGGCTGCCGCCCACCACATGGGGGAGGGTGACAACGAGCGCGCGGACCAAGCGGCCGTGACGGCGATGCGCGGGGTGCTCGGCCGCCTGCCGATCCACGGCCGCATCGTGATCGGAGAAGGCGAGCGCGACGAGGCTCCGATGCTCTTCATCGGCGAGGAGGTCGGCACGGGCGACGGGTTCGCCGTAGACATCGCGGTCGACCCGGTGGAGGGCACCAACCTGGTGGCCAAGGGCCTCCCCAACTCCATCGCCGTCCTGGCGCTGGCCAAGCGCGGAGACATCCTGCACGCGCCGGACATTTATATGGAAAAGCTGATCGTGCCCCCCCAGGCCGCGGGCAAGGTCGACCTCCGGTGGCCGCCGGAGCGCAACCTCGGCGTGCTCGCCGAGAGCCTTGGACGTAAAGTCGCCGACGTCACCGTAGTGATCCTGGACCGCCCACGGCACGCCGATTTGATCGCGGCGGTGCGCCGCGCGGGCGCCCGCATCAAGCTCATTTCGGACGGCGACGTCGCCCCCGCGATCTCGGTCGCCGTGTCCGGCACGGGGGTCCACGCGGTCATGGGGATCGGCGGGGCGCCTGAGGGGGTGCTGGCCGCCGCGGCGCTTCGATGCCTCGGGGGCGAGATCCAAGGGCGGTTGTGGTACCGAAACGACGCGGAGCGGGAGCGCACGCAGGCCATGGGCGTCAGCGACCCCGACCGCATTTTCCGGACCGACGAACTGGTGCGCGGCGAGAACCTCATCTTTGCCGCGACCGGGATCACCGACGGCGACCTCTTCCGCGGCGTGCGCCTGTTTGGCGGCGGCGCGCGCACCCATTCGCTCGTCATGACCTCGGGCACGCGGGAGATCCGGTTCGTGGACACGATTCACATTCAGGACCCCGCCCGGATCGGTGTCGTCCGGCTGTAGAGCCGCGGCGCCGGTCGCCCGGCGTCCGTGGCGCACCGTGAAGCGGATGGGACGGTAGCGGTATGATCACGCGAGAGCTGCGTGCGCTCATCGCGTCGGCAGTGGCGCGCGCGGCCGCCGCCGGGGACCTGCCTCCGCTGTCTGGGCCGCTGCCCGCGTTCGAAGTCGAGCCGCCCCGGGACCCCCGCCACGGCGACTACGCGACGAACGTCGCGTTGGTGCTGGCGAAGATCGCCGGCCGGCCCCCACGGAGCGTCGGCGAGGCCGTGCTCCGACACGTCCCGGTGCCCTCCGACGAGGTCGCCCGTGCGGAGATTGCCGGTCCGGGCTTCCTCAACCTCTTTCTCGCCCCCGCGTTCGTGCACCGCTGGCTCCGGCGCGCGCACGCCGAGGACCGGCGCTTCGGCGGGTCGGACGAGGGGGGCGGGCGCCACGTGCTCGTGGAGTACGTGAGCGCCAACCCGACGGGACCGCTGCACGTCGGCACGGGACGGAACGGCGCGGTCGGCGAGACGATCGCCCGACTGCTCGAGGCGCTCGGGTACGACGTGTCCCGTGAGTACTATGTCAACGACTACGGCGGGCAGGTCGAGACGCTTGCCCGTTCCGTTGAGGTCCGCTACCTGGAACTGGTGGGACGGTCCGCCGAGTTTCCCGCGGACGGCTACCGGGGGGCATACGTCCGCGAGATTGCCGGCCGGATCCTCGAGCTCGAGGGGCCCGGGCTCGCGGACGCGGGAGAGGCAGACCGCCTTGCTCGGATCCAAGACCACGCCCTCCGAATGATGGTCGACGAGATCCGGGGCACCCTGGAGGCGTTTGGAATCAGGTTCGACACGTGGTTCAGCGAACGCACGCTCTACGAGCGCGGCGACGTCCAGCGGTGCCTCGACGCCCTTCGCGAGCGCGACCTGGTCTACGAGCAGGACGAGGCGCTGTGGTTTCGGGCGACGCGGTTCGGTGACGACAAGGATCGCGTGATCGTGCGTCGCGACGGCCGCCCGACGTATTTCGCCGCGGACATTCCCTACCATCTGGACAAGTACGCGCGGGGATTCGAGCATCTGATCGACGTGTTGGGCGTGGATCACATCGGCGACGTCGCGCGGGTGCGCGGGGGCGTCGAGGCGTTTGGGCACGACCCGTCCACGCTGGAGGTGATCCTGTACCAGCACGTCCGACTGCGCAACGAGGGCGAGGCCGTGCGGATGAGCAAGCGAAGCGGAGAGTTCGTGACGCTGCGCGAACTGATCGAGACCGTCGGAAAGGATGCGGCCCGCTTCTTTTTCATCATGGCGAGTCCGTCCGTGCCGATGGACTTCGACTTCGCGTTGGCGCGCCGCCAGTCGTCCGAGAACCCAGTGTACTACGTGCAGTACGCCCATGCCAGGATCTGCAGCATCTTGCGCGAGGCCGAGCGCCTCGGCGTCCCGGCGCCGGCACCCGAGGCGGCCGACCTCGGGCGTCTGATCGCGCCCGAGGAGTGGGCGCTCGCGAAGCGGGTGGTCACGTTGCCCGAGGTGGTGCACGCCGCCGGCACGCGGCGCGAGCCACAGCGCCTGTGCGCGTACGCGCGCGAGGTCGCGGAGGCGTTCCACGTGTTCTACGGGCAGTGCCGCGTGTTGACCGACGACCCGGTTCTCACCGGGGCGCGTCTGGTGCTGGTCGATGCGGTCCGCCGGGCGCTCAGGAACACGCTCGACCTGGCGGGGGTTACCGCGGTAGAGCGAATGTGACGCTCCCGGCTGGCGATTCCGGGGACGGCGCGGGGCGGCAGGGTTGGTACCGGATCATTTCCTCGAGGCGCGCCGTGCGCGGCACCGCACGATCGGGGGGCTCGCGTTCGAACGTCTGCGAACGATCGGACTCGGAAGAGTGCGCGCGGTCCGCCGCGAGCGCGCAACATTATCGCCGATAACTTGTCGCCGCGAGGTCGCACGTCGCGACAGCACAGGGCCCCAGCACGCACGCGCCGGCCGGGATAAGCGCGATGCCGTTTGAACCCGCTGCACAGAGGTAGTATACTGTACCTGGTCGTGATCGCTCCTGTGTTGCCTGCCTCTTGTTCACCAACAGGCGCCAGACCCTGCTGGGCCCCTAGCGAATGGCGAAGTGGGTGCGTCTTTGAGCGCGGCTCCCTGGCGAGTCGCATGGCGTTGCAGGACCGTGACGACTGACCCGGCCCCTTTCGGGGGAGAATGCATATGCGGGAAGAAGGAAAATAGAGTGTCGCGGAGAATATCGCGCCCAAGATTGATGGTTCATTCCGCATGATTCACGGTGATGTGTCCGCCCGGATCGCGTGTGCTCGGGTGGCGTCGGTTCTGAGTCTGCGGAGGCCCCGGACGAGCGTACGGCCCGCCTGTGTAGGCATCCCTTCCGGTGATGTCTGGTCTGTTTCCCCAACCGGCCGTTAGCGCGTGGTGCCCCCCTCCCAGAAACGTTGCCGCCGGCGTGTTGATTGAGGTTGCGCGACGGTGACCCTGCGCCCGCGGGTGAGGACACGATACGCATTCAAGACGAACACGAGGAATGATGAATGAGGAGGTCACGCTCATGACACAACGAGTCCGGACGGTCTTCGCGGCGCTCCTGGCGGTCGCGACGGCCGTGCTGTTGACCGCCGCGGCGCAAGCCGCCGCGCTCTTCTCGGACATCGGCAGCAGCCCGTATCAGCAGGCGATCATCAAGGTGGGCGTGACCGGCGTGATGGCCGGTGGTTCCGACGGCACCTTCAAGCCCGACCAGCCGATCACGCGGCTGCAGGCGGTGGGAGCGCTGGCCGCGGGCCTGAATGTCCAAGGGACCGGCACGATCCCCAACTACAAGGACCTGAGCGACATCCCCGAGAGCGTCCGGCCCGCGATCGCCGCGCTGCTCAACACAGGCGCGGCCTCGGCCCAGAACGCCCAGGTCAAAGACGGCGACATCACCTACACGCTCACGACCGACAAGGCGGTGTACGGGGTCGACGATCCCGTCGATCTTACGTTCACGATCGCCAACACCGGCAAGAGCGACACGGTGTTTCAGTTCCCGTCCACGCAGAACTACGACTTCATCATCAAACGCGGCAGCGACGAGCTCGCGCGCTGGTCGCTCGGCCAGACGTTCGTGCAAACGCCGACGTCGCTCACGCTGGCCGGCGGGCATGCGTTCTCCTTCACGACGCGCTGGCTGCAGCGGGATCAGGACAGCCATTCGGTTCCGCCCGGCACCTACACGCTGAGCGCGCTGTTTCCATTAAAGGATCACCCGGTGCAGGTGAACCTGGACTTCCAGAAGGGGCTGTTGACCACGTTTCCAGACAACACGTTCCGGCCGAACGCCCAGGTGACGCGCGCGGAGTTTGCGGCGCTGCTGGTCCGGGCGATGGGGCTGCAGGGCGAAGCGACGCAGAAGGCCCAAGCGCCGCTGTCCTTCAAGGACGCGACCGACGTGCCCGCGCCGCTGCATGGCTACGTGGCGGTGGCGATCGATCACAAGATCATGCCGCTGCTTTCGGACGGTGGCTGGCGCCCGGCGCAGCCGACGACGCGCGGGGATGCGGCGGGCGCGCTGGCCGTGGTCATGGACTCGCTCAACAAGTTCAACTACGTCAAGGGCACGTTCGTAAGCGTCACCGGGTCCAACGTGACGGTCAGCAGTATCAACAAGACCGTCACGAGCTACGCGCTCACGCCCTCGGTCGCGATTTATCGAAACGGGAAGCTGGCGGCCCCGGGTGACCTGAAACCCAACGATCAGGTGGTCATGCTACTGACCGGGCCGCGGGGCCGGGCCGGGTACATCGAGGCGACAGGCCAGTGAGCGTCCTGGGCGCGTTCCAGAGCCTCCATCACGGGGGGGCGACCACAATGGAGGTGGCACGGCGTGGCGATCGCTGAGCTCGACACCAAGAGCCTCAACGAGCTCCAGGATGTGGCCAAGGATCTCAACATCCCGAATTTCCGGCGCTACCGGAAGCAAGAGTTGATCATGAAGATCTTGCAGGCCCAGACTGAACAGAGCGGGTTGATGTTCCGCTCCGGCATCCTCGAGATCATGCAGGAAGGGTACGGGTTCCTGCGGACGAGCGGATACCTGCCGGGGTCCGAGGACATCTACGTCTCGCCGTCCCAGATCAAGCGGTTCGGGCTTCGCGTCGGGGACGAGGTGCTGGGTCAGGTCAGGGCGCCGAAGGACAACGAGAAGTACTACGCGCTCCTGCGCGTCGAGGCCGTAAACGGTCTCGACCCCGAGCAGGCCCGTTCGCGGCCCGACTTCGAGAAGCTCACGCCGGTGTTTCCGCACGAGCGGCTCAAGCTGGAACTGCCGCAGAGCGACCTGACAGTGCGTATTGTCGACCTGTTCTCGCCGATCGGCAAGGGGCAGCGGGCGATGCTGGTGTCTCCGCCCAAGGCCGGCAAGACGACGCTGCTCAAGAAGATCGGGCAGAGCATCGTGCAGAACCATCAGGAGATCTACCTGATGGTGTTGCTGCTCGACGAGCGGCCGGAGGAAGTCACCGACATGCGGCGGTCGGTCGAGGCGGAGGTCGTGGCCTCGACCTTCGACCGGCCACCGGAAGAGCACGTGCAGGTGGCCGACCTGGTGCTGGAGCGCGCGAAACGCCTCGTGGAGGGCGGCCGCGATGTGGTGGTGCTGCTCGACAGCCTGACCCGGTTCTCGCGCGCCAACAACCTTGTGATCCCGCCGAGCGGACGCACCCTGTCCGGCGGTCTCGACCCCGCCGCGCTGCACCGGCCCAAGCGCTTCTTCGGCGCGGCCCGCAAGATCGAGGAGGGGGGCAGCATCACGATCGTCGCCACCGCGCTGATCGACACCGGCAGCCGGATGGACGACGTGATCTACGAGGAGTTCAAGGGCACCGGCAACATGGAGCTCCACCTCAACCGCAAGCTCCAGGAGCGGCGGACGTTCCCCGCGATCGACATCAAGCTCTCAGGGACGCGCCGGGAGGAGCTGCTGCTGTCCGAGGAGGAGCTGCGAAAGGTCTGGGTCCTGCGAAAGAGTCTCGAGACGCTGGACACGGTCGCGATGACCGAACTGATCCTCGACCGCCTGCGCAAGACGCCCAACAACCAGGCGTTCCTGCGCTCGATCATCAAGAACAGCGAGGCGGACGCCTAGCGGGGGGGCGTCGCTCCACGTCGCCCGGTCACACGGAGGGCCGCCCGGCACGGGTGGCCCTCCACGCTTGCGCTCCGCGTCCGTGCGTCACGCAACGCACACGCGATTGCCCCCGGCGTGCTTCGCCCGGTACATCGCTCCGTCGGCGGCTTCCATCAGCAGCCTCGCGGTCTCTCCGTCCGGCGGCGCGCCGGCCAGCCCCACGCTCACGGTGAGCCGTGCCCCGCCGGGAACGACGATCCGCTCCACATGGCGCCGCACACGCTCGGCCACCTGCACGGCCCGGCTCTTGGCGACGGTCGGAAGGAGGAGCACGAACTCGTCTCCGCCAAACCGCGCGACGAGATCCATCGCGCGGCTGTTCCGTCTCAGCACATCGGCCACCTGGCACAGCACGGCGTCTCCCTGCATGTGTCCGAAGCGATCGTTGATCTGCTTGAACCTGTCGACTTCCACAACGACCAGCGAGACGGCCTCGCCGCTTCGTTTGGCGCGCGCGACCTCCCGTTCCAACGTCTGCCACAGGGCCCGGTGATTGATGAGACCGGTGAGCCCGTCGGTCAACGCCAGCCGGTTGAGGTCATCGTCCCGCTGCGCTCGAAGAATCGCAAGCGCGGCGAGGACGGCAAAGGCCTCCAACAGCGTCCGCACGTCCTGCGGGAAGGCATCGACCACGGGGCTCTCTACGTCCAGGACGCCGATGACCCGATCGTCCACAATGAGCGGGTACGCGACGTTGGATCGGGCGAGAGGCGATCCCGCGACGTAGAGCGCGTCCTGGGCGACGTCAGGCGCGTAGTAAGGACGTCGCTGGCTGGCGACCCAGCCGGCGATCCCCTGTGCGCCGACCTTGAGCCGCAAGCGGTTCGCGACGTCGGGATCGTATCCCCGTTGCGCTTTGACCTCGAGCTCCTGGGTCTGCTCGTTGACGAACAGCACCCCGCAGATCGGATAGCCAAAGACATCTTGAATCTGGCCCAGGATCTCGTCGAGCACCGTCGTGAGATCGAGCGGGCGCAACAGACGTTTGGCCACGTCGGCCATCGCCGGGACGGCCTGCTGAAACCGGCGGGTCTGAGCGAACGGGCGGATGATCGCCGGCGCGAGCGTTCCCGCCGGAGGGCGTGCCATCGTACGGGACGAATCCGCGCCGGGTTCGTCGGCGTCGAGCACACCGCAGAAGACCTCGACAATGTGCGGATCGAACTGCGTCCCGGTGCATCGGCGGATCTCGTCGATCGCTTCCCCCGCCGGCCGCCCCTTGTCGTACGCTCGGTCGTCGGTGATCGCGCTGTACGCGTCGGCCACGGCGAGAATGCGCGCTCCGAGCGGAATCTCCTGGCCCCGGAGGTGGTCGGGATAGCCGGTCCCGTCCCAGCGCTCTTGATGGTGCCGGACGAGTGCGGCCACCCTCCGCATCCGCTCGACCGGCCACAGGATCTGCTCTCCGACGATCGGGTGCTGCCGCATGATGTCCCACTCTGCGTCGGTGAGCGGGCCGGCCTTCCGGAGGATGTCGTCGGGCACCCCGAGTTTGCCGATGTCGTGCAGGGCGGCGGCCCAGTGGATGTCTTGCGCTTCCGCTTCGGGGCAACCGAGGACGCGTGCGACGGCGACGGCGCGGGTCGCGATGCGTTCGCTGTGATCCGCCGTGTAGCGATCGCGCGCATCGACGGCGCGGGCGAGCGCGAGCACCATTTCGATATAGGATTGCTCGAGGCGCTCGCGGAGCCGGGCGCGACCGATCGCGGTCCCGGCGACTTCCGCGATCCCTTCGAGCAGCCGGACCTCGGCATCCGCAAACGGACGGACGTCCGGGCGCTTCCACCGCGCCAATCGGAGCGTGCCGATGATCTCCTCTTCCGAGCGCAGCGACACGATGACGAGCGGACCGGCCGCGTGGTAGGGAGGGTATCCCGGTCCCCGGCTGGGCGCCTCGCTGCCGTAGTCCGGCGTGACGAATGCCACGCCGGTCTTCAATACCTGCCCGGACCGCGTGCCCTCCACCGGAAAGACCAATCCCGGCCGCTCCAGTTCGATCCCCACCGTGTACGCGCACGTGAATGTCTCGCGGTCCGGGGCGGCCAGCGCAAGCGCGCCTTGGTCGGCGGTGAGCAGCCCGCGCGCATGGTCGACGATGATCGGGTACATCTCCTCCACGCCGCGGGCCTGCCGCAACCGCCGGCTCAAGTCATAGAACGCCTCCAACTCGGCCGTGCGTCGCTGCGCCGCCTCGAACAGTTGCAACCGCTCGACGGCTTCGCCGATTTGCTTCCCGATGGCTTCGACGAGCAGCACCTCTTCGGGCGACCACGACCGCGGGCTCGACGAGAGGGCGGACACGCCTCCGATCACCCGGCCGCCCGTCTGGATCGGCGCCGTGAGCGACGCCCGGGCACCGGATCGGATCATGCCGGCGGCCAACGCCTCGGCTCCCGGGGCGGGGTGAGCGAGCCAATCCCGCACGGCCACCGGGCCGCGCAGTGCGCGCCCGGACGATTCCGCGGCGTGCCGCAACGATTCCCCGACCTCAACAGGCATCCCTCGCACCACGCGGGCGCTCCCCGCCCAGATCCCGCCCTTGTCGCACCCCAACGCCCGGAGCGTGAGGTCGATGGTCGACTCGAAGAGCGCCGACAGGTCGCTCGCGGACACCGCCGACGAGATGATCGCGTTGAGCGCTTCGAGGTGGGCCGCCTGCCGACGGAGTTCCGCCTCGGCCAGCTTGCGTTCCGTAATATCGCGAGCGATGGTTGAGGCTCCGACCACCGCGCCTGACGAGTCTTTGATCGGGGAGAAGCTGATCGAGACGTGGATCAGCGAGCCGTCCCGCCGCTTCCGGATCGTCTCGAAGTTCGTGATGGGCTCGCCGCGCCGGAGCCGGGCCACGATGAGCGGGATCTCGTGCGCGCGGTTGGGCGGCACCAAACGGGCGACCGGCTGCCCAATCATCTCCTCGGCGGCATACCCGTAGATGCTCTCTGCGCCCCGGTTCCAGGTGAGGGCCGCGCCGTCGGCGGCGCTGCCGTCCAGGACCGTGCGAAATATCGCGTCGTCGGAGGACTCCACGATCGCGGC
>DASQGM010000264.1:0-10043 GCA_035632615.1 bacterium
GGCCGGCCCCGGCGATCTTCGACGCCCCGATGCGTGCCTGATCCGGCACCGCCCGTCCTACCCGCGGGCGGCGGCCTTGACTCCCCCGTACACGGGCGTGAGCCAGTGCCGGTACTGCGGTACGCGTCCTTCGGCCACCGAGAAGTACGTCTCCTGCAGCCGCTTGGTCACCGGGCCCGGCTTCCCCGTTCCGACCGGGTAGTGATCCACGGAGTTGATCGGAGTGACCTCCGCACCACTGCCGCAGAAGAACGCCTCGTCGGCGATGTACATCTCCGTACGATCGATCTCCCGCTCCTGGACCGGAATCTTGAGCACGTCCCGGGCGAGCTCGAGAATCGTGTCGCGCGTGATCGACTCGAGAATGTTGGACGTGATCGGCGGCGTCACGAGCGCGCCCTTTCGGACCATCGCGAGGCAGGCCCCGGGACCTTCCGACACTTTGCCCCGCTCGTTCAACAGAATCGGCTGCCCCGTGAAGCCGTTCAATCGCGCCTCCACCGACGCAAGCCGGCCCTGGTGGTAGTTGGCCCCCGCCTTGACGCGCGGTGGGACGTTCGTATCCGCGATCCTGGTCCACGTACTGATGCACGTGTCCACGCCCGCCGTGATCTCTTCACCGTGCGGCGAGAGCCGGGGCAGAATGAATCCACCGATTTCCCCCTCGGTGGGCGGCCACGTCCGCCCCTCCCCTTCGCCGACGTACAGGGTCAGTCGGAACCACGCGGTGCTCTCGAAGCGGTTGGCGCGCAGCACCTCGATCTCCGCGCGTGTCAGTTCCTCTGGCGACCACGGGATGGGCATGCGCATGATCTTCGCGGAGTTCCGCAGGCGCGCCAGGTGCTCGTCGTTGCGGAAGATGTACAGCTCCCGCTCGTCGCTGTTCCAGTAAGCGCGCACGCCCTCGAACACATTCGCGCCGCGCAGCACGGTCGCGGTCGACACGTGTACCGTGGCGCGTTCCCAGGGAACCACCGCTCCATCGAACCAGACCCACTCGGGATGTCCTGGCATGCCCCACACGCTCCTCCGCCGGCCGCGCCGGCCGTCGCTCGTGACGGTTCCTTCGCTCCGCTCCGACCGAATCCTCGTTGGGCCGGGCGCGCGTCGCCGGCACCGCCCCCGGGCGCGGCCCGGGCCGCGAGCCGCTACCGCGGTGTCTTCCGAGGGGGCGAGGCGGCGAGGTCGAGGTGCTGCGACGTGCTCAGGATTCCGGCCCACGGATCGCCGACGCGCGCGAGCCGGTCGAAGACGGTCGCGATCGTCCATTGCAGCGGATCCACCCCCGCGCGAATTTCCTCCCACGTCACCGGGACGCTCACGGTCGCCTCCGGCACGGGACGGAGGCTGTACACGCTGGCGATCGTCTTCCCCCTGACGTTTTGATTGTAGTCGAGGAACACCTTGCCGACGCGCTCCTGGACGGCCCAGGCCGTCGTGAGCCGCCCCGGATGGTGCCGGGTCAGCCACGTTGCCAGCGTCTTTGCGAACGCGTGCGTCTGCGCGTACGTGTAGCGCCGCGCGATGGGAACGAACACGTGGATCCCGGTCTTGCCGGACGTCTTCACGAACGACCGAAGACCGAGCGACCCGAGCGCCTCGTCGACCCACAACGCCGCCTCCCGCGCCGCCTCGAATCCGTGCCGAGTGTAGTCGGGATCCAGCTCTCCGTGCCGCCGCTCCGGCCCCTTGCCCGGCGGATAGATGAACGGATCGATATCGAACACGACGAAGTCGGGGTAGTTGAGCACGCTGCGCTCGAGCGCCGCCTCCGCGCCGGAGAACGTCGCGGTCGGGCGCGCGCGCCCCCGTCCGGGAATCGGGGCCGTGCGAGAGAACCACGCGTGCATCTCGATGCAGCCGAGTTGTGCGAGCCACAGCAGCGTGGCCTCGTCCGCCCCGACGACCGCATCGATGTCCCGACGCCCCTGATCAGACCAGATTCGCACCGTTCGGACGAACGGCGGCGCGTCGGGGATGTCCTTCTGAAAGAAGTCGTCGCCGCCGATCCCGTCGGGGAATCTCCGCAGGGCCAGGGGCCGATCCATGAGGTGCGGCAGCAGGTGGGGAGCGATTCGCCGATAGTAGTCGATCACGTTACCCTTCGTGAATCCCGATCCCGGGAAGAAGACTTTGTCGAGGTTGGTGAAGGTCAGGCCGGCTGGGACCGGGGCCGCAGCGTCGCGGCTCCGGGTGCGCCGCTCGCTCGCGCGGGCCGCCGGGCGCCTGCGGCCCCCGGGCGGCGCCCCGGTGGCCTCCCCGTCCGTCTGGTCCGACGCGGCCCTCGCCGCAGCCTGGGACGTCAGCACGTCCCGAGGCCGGACGTCGTCCCGCACCCGCGCGAACACCGGAAACCGCAACATCCCCTCGGCCGTCCACCCGCCGTACGACACCTCGACGACGAGCTCGGGGCGCACCCAGGTCGGCGGGGCCAGCGGCCGGGGCCGCGACGCGAACGGGCACGCCCGCGTCACAAGTGGCTCGAGCCGGCGCCGGAGCGCGCGCATGTCGGCATCGGTCAACCCGCCTCCGACCTGCCCCACGGGAACCAGCCGGCCCGACCTTGGATCGTACTGGCCGAGCACGAGCGCGCCGAACGTGCGCGACCGCTGTCCCTTTCCACGCGTGAAGCCGCCGACGACGGCCTCGATCGCCCCCCGCACCTTGACCTTCTGCCATTCCGGACTTCGCACGCCCGGCCGGTACGGGCTCGCCGCGCGCTTCCCGACGATCCCCTCCAGACCGTGGCCGCGCGCCGCCTCGAACAGCGCCAAGCCGTGGCCCTCCACCACGTCGGTGCGGAGCAGGCCCGGCGGAAGCGTGAGCGCGTCGAGCGACCGGCGCCGCTCGGAAAGCGGCGCCCCGCGGAGGTCGCGCCCGTTCAGGTAGAGACAGTCGAAGACGGCGTAAACGACCCCGATGCGACGGGCCGCCCCGCCGTCCGACGTGGGATCCACGTGCAACCGCTGCTGAAGCCGCGCGAAGCTCGAGCGGCCGTCGTCGTCAGGCGCGATGATCTCGCCGTCGAGCACCACGCTTTGGACGTCCAACCGGGACAGCGCGTCCACGATCTCGGGGAACTGGACGTTGAGGCGGCGCAGCGTGCGACTGGAGAGCCCGACCTCCTGGACGGCCCCGCGCCGCCGCACTGAGGCGAGCGCGCGCACGCCGTCCCACTTGACTTCGAAGAGCCACCCGGGCCGGTCGAACGGTTCCGCGGCGGTCTGCGCAAGCATCGGCGCGAACGGGGCAGGGAACGGGTCGGCGCCCTCGTCCTCGTTTGCGCTGCCGCGCTTCCGCCGTCCACCGCGCTTCGACGTGCTCCCGCGCTTGGACGCGTCGTCGCGCCGAGGCGTTCCGGGGCTGGTCGCCTCGGGCGGTACAGCCGGCTGCCACCGCTCGCCCCCGTCGGCCGTGATCTCCTCGACGGTCCGGCCGCTCTTGACCGACCGCGTCCCGAGTGGCGAGTACGGGGACACCGCGAACCTGTCCTTTCCTTTAAATAGCAGCCAGTCACGGCCGGCGTTCCGTTTCGTGCGGACGAAATGAAACTCGCCGCGCAGCTTCTCCCCGAAACAGTCCAAGGTGAGCTTGCCCGCGCGGAACGCCGCCGCCGGGTCGCCCTCCCGGCACGAGTACGTGCCTCGGTCCCACAACATGACGGTGCCGGCGCCGTAGTTCCCCGGCGGGATCACGCCCTCGAACTCCCCGTACTCGAGCGGATGGTCCTCGACCAGCACGGCCAGGCGCTTGTCCGCCGGGTCGAGCGACGGCCCCTTGGGCACGGCCCACGACCGGAGCACCCCCTCCATCTCGAGACGCAGGTCCCAATGCCGCCGGGTGGCGTGATGCTCCTGGACGACGAACCGCGGCCCGGCGGCCTCCGTGCGATCACCCGCGGCGTCCCCGCGGGGCTCCGGCGTCTCGTCGAACCGGCGTTTCCCTCGGTACTCGTTAAGCCCCATCGGTCATCTCCATCAACCGACGCGCGTACCCGACCGCCTCCGGGCCGGTCTCGTGCGTGAAGTAGCAGAAGACCGGCCGGACGCCGGCGTGCTCCTTGAGATGTTCCGCCCACGTCCGCAGCTGCTCCTCCGTGTACTGCAACCGGTGCAGGCGATAGTATCCGAACGGCGCGGTGTGCACGAGGGGCTCGCAGCCGTTCTCGTCCTCGGCCACACACAGCGCGACCCGATGCGTCCGCAGCAGCGCGTACGTCGCCTCATCGTGCCAGCTCGCGTGGCGGAACTCGACGGCCGCGTAGGGCAGCGGCGGCAGCGCGACCAGGAACCGCTCGAGCACCGCGAGGTCGCGCCGAAACGACGGCGGGAGCTGGAACAGCACCGGGCCGAGCCGGGCCCCCAGCTCGCCGACGCGCTCGGACAGCCAGCGCAGGTCGTCGTCCACGTCGCGAAGGCGCTTCTGGTGCGTGATCCGCCGGTGCGCCTTGATCGCGAAGCGAAACCCCGGGGGCGTCTGCACCTGCCACGCCGCGAGCATCGCCGACGTGGGCATCCGGTAGAACGACACGTTGATCTCGACTGTCGGCAGCGCCGCCGCGTAGTGGGAGAGGAGACGATCGTTCGCGAGGTCGGACGGGTAGAATCCGCCCTTCCACTCGGGGAACGCAAACCCCGACGTCCCGGCCAGGATGCGTCCGGAGGCGCCGGTTCCACCGTCCGCTCCGGGTGTGTGTGCCCCGGGACTCCCATCCCGCATCATGCGCCTCCCTGCCTTTCGGCGGCTACCCTTCGGTCCGCAGCAGCAGCCCCATCTCGCGCGCGATGTGCATCACCCACGCGAACACCGACACGGCGATCGCCAGCAGCACGACGTTGGTCGCGGCGGCCCACCCGACGTGCGCCCACGGGATCGGGCCGCCGCCGAGCACCACCCGCATGCCCTCGAACGCATGCGTCGTGGGCAACAGCCAGGCGATCCGCTGGATCGCGGGCGGGAGGACGGCGACGGGGTAAAACACCGCCGAGAACGGTTGGAACAGAAACGCCACGGCCCACGCGAGCACCTCGGCCCCCTGACCGAAGCGCAGGATCAGCGCGGTCGTGATGATGCCCATGCCCCACGCCGCGACGATGAGGTTCAGGATGAACGGCAGGAGCGGGAGCCCGTAGTGGAAGATGTTGAATGAGTACAGCAGGAGGGCGAGCGCGGCCAGGAGCGTCCCGACGATGGCGATCTTCATCACGCCGAGCAGCATCGTGGCGCAGAGGAACTCCGCCGTGCTGATCGGGCTCACGAACACGTTCACGAGGTTGCGCGTCCACACGTCCTCCAGAAACGACACCGAGATCGCCTGCTGCACGCGGAAGAAGATGTCCCACAGGATCATCCCGCCGAGCAGGAACGCGATCGCCGCGGCGCCGCCGCCCCGGAGGCGCCCGACGTAGACGCTGAGGAACCCCCACACGAGGAGGTCCATCACGGGCCAGTACACGATCTCGAGCGACCGGAGCAGGCTCCGCCGGTACAGGAAGAGCTGCCGCTGCAACAGCGCCGTGATCCGGCCCGCGCTCAGGCCCCGGCGGAACGCGGCCACGTCGGCGGTGGGAAGACCGTCCGATGTCTGTCGAGCGGTGCTCACGGAGTCCATGCGCTCGACGCGTCCTCCCGCGCCAGATCGAGAAACATGTGCTCCAGCGTGTCGCGCTCGAACCGCCGGAGCACGTCGTCCGGCGGTCCGTCCGCGAGCAGGCGGCCGTGATGGAGAAACAGAATGCGGTCGCTGAGCCGCTCGACCTCCTGCATGATATGGGACGTGTAGAAGATGGTCATGCCGCGCTCCTGCCGGATCTCCTTGAGGACCGAGCGCACGCGCTCCGCGCCGTCGGGATCGAGGCTCGCCGTCGGCTCGTCGAGAAAGAGCACGTCCGGATCGTTGAGCAGGGCCTTCACCAGGCCAAGACGCGTCCCCTCGCCGGAGGACAGACGGCCGGCCGTGCGGTTGCGCATCTGGGCGAGCCCGAACCGCTCCAAGAGACGCTCGATGCGCGCGGGCGCTCCGCGCACGCCGTACAGCCGCGCAAACACGATCAGGTTCTCGCCGACCGTGAGGTTCCCCGGCAACGACACGTACGGGGAGGTGAAGTTGACGCGCGACAGGATCCGCTGGCGATCCTCGGGCATGGGCAGGCCCAGGATCTCGACGCGTCCGCGCGTCGGGCTGAGCAGTCCCAGCAACATGCCGAGCGTGGTCGTCTTCCCCGCACCGTTCGGACCGAGAAAGCCGACGATCTCCCCGCGCGCCACCGTGAACGACAGATCGTCCACCACGGCGAGAGCGCCGTAACGCTTCGTCAGATGCTGGGCGACAATCGCGGGACCGGTCGGGCGGAGTGTCACGGCAGCATTATACACCGCCGCCCGCGCGGTCCGCGCCGGGGGCGCCGCGCGCCGATGTTACAATCGCCATCGGACTTTCGTACGACTACAATCTTCCGTATAATACGGGTACCGAACGGCCAGCAGCTTACCACGGCTCGAACTGAGGCGCTCCATTGACGAACAGCCTGGACGGCGTGGCTACCATTGCGTTTCGCGCGGTCACGAAGCATTATCCGAACGCGGCCCGGCCCGCCGTGGACGCGGTGTCGTTCGACGTACGGCCGGGCAGCATCTGCATGCTGGTGGGCACGTCGGGGTCCGGCAAGACGACCCTCCTCCGCATGGTGAACCGCCTGATCGAGCCGACGTCCGGCGAGCTGTTGATCGGCGGCCGCAACGTCCTCGAGGAGAACCCGATTACCCTGCGCCGGCGGATCGGCTATGTGATTCAGCAGGCCGGCCTGTTCCCGCACATGACCGTCGCCGAGAACGTGCGCGTCACGGCCGAGATCGCCGGGTGGCCGCGCCCGCGTCTCGACGGCCGAGTCGAGACGCTGCTCACGCTCGTCGGTCTCGCGCCGGCCGAGTATCGCCGTCGCTATCCGCGCGAACTGTCCGGCGGCGAGCAGCAGCGCGTCGGGATCGCCCGGGCGCTCGCCGCGGATCCGGAGATTCTGTTGATGGACGAGCCGTTCGGCGCGCTGGACGCGATCACCCGGGGCCGCATGCAGCAGGAACTGCTCCGCATCCAGCACGGCGTGCGCAAGACGATCTTGTTCGTCACCCACGACGTCGAGGAGGCGCTTCGTCTCGGTGACCAAATCGTGGTGCTCTCGGCGGGCAGGCTGGTTCAGTCCGGCACCCCGATCGAGATTCTGGCGCGCCCGGCGGACGACTTCGTCCGCCGGCTGGTCGGAGCCGACAACGTCGTGCGGCAGCTGGAGTACCTGCCCGTGTCGGCCGCGCTGGACCCGGACGTGACGCGGCCCGACGCCGCGGTTCCCGTCACCCCGGGGACGCCGCTCCTCGACGCGATGCTGACCCTGCTCGACACGGGAGCGCCTGCGCTCGCGGTCCTGCCGGCGGCGGGGGCCGCGCCGGCGGGCTACGTCACGCCGCGGAGCATCATCCGGCAGGTCGCCGCGACGCGCCCGCGGGAGGCCGCCGACGCCCCGACCCAGCGGCCCCCGATGGGCGCCGGGCGCCGGTAGGCATCGATGCATTTCCTCCTCGACCCGGCCAACTACGACCTCACCGACCCGTCGAGCGTGCCGAACCTGCTCGTGCAGCACCTGGTGATCGTGGGCACGAGCATGCTGATCGCCATCGTCATCGCGCTGCCGATCGGTGCGGCGATCGCGCGCCACCGCCGGATCTACCTCCCGGTGATCACCGTGGCCGGCCTGCTGTACACGATCCCGGGCCTCGCGCTGCTCGCGTTCCTCGTGCCCGTCACGGGCCTGAACGCGACAACAATCATCATCCCGCTCATCCTCTACGCGCAGCTCGTCCTGATCCGGAACACGACCGCGGCGATCCAAGCCGTCGACCCGATCCTGCTCGAGACCGCACGGGCCGTGGGGATGACCCGCGGGCAGATCCTCAGGCGCGTCGTGACCCCGCTCGCGCTGCCGCTCGTGGTCGCCGGTGTGCGCGTCGCGACGGTGACGACGATCGGCATCGCCTCCCTCGCGTCGCTGGTCGGGGCCGGCGGGTTGGGCGACCTGATCTTCTCGAGCATTCAGAACACGAACTACGACGAGGTGCTGGGCGGCGCGATCGTGATCGGCGCCCTCGCGGTGGCGATCGACTTCCTGCTCCTCGCGGTGCAGCGCGCGCTCAACCGCGGCCGTCTGCCGGTGTCGGCCGCATGAATCCCAGGCCCCGCGCCACGGCGTCCGGCCGTCCCGTCCCGAGGACATCGCGATGGTAGGGCGCCTCGTCGCGTTCGTCGCCAACCCAGCGAACACGTACGCGGCGCATACCGTCCAGTACGTGACGCTGTGCGCCGCCGCAGGCGCGCTCGCGATCCTCGTCGGGACCGCGCTCGGCGTCGCCGTCGGGCGGCGGCCGACCCTCGCCTTCGTCGCGGTGAACCTGAGCGGCCTCATGCGCGCGATCCCCGTGATCGCGTTCCTCGCGTTCGCGATCCCCTACCTCGGACTGGGCTTCGCGCCCTCGCTGGTCGCGCTCGCGGTGCTCGGCATCCCGCCGATCCTCCTGAACACCTTCACCGGCATCCGCGGCATCGACCCGGCGACGATGGACGCCGCGCGGGGCTGCGGGATGACCCGGTGGCAGATCGTCGGGCGCATCCAGATTCCGCTCGTCCTTCCGGTGATCGCCGCCGGCGCCCGCACCGCCGTGGTGCAGATCGTCGCGACCGCGACGCTCGCCGCGATCATCGGAGCGGGTGGATACGGCGACTACATCCTGTCCGGGTTGTACCAGGTGGACACTACGCAGATCCTGGCCGGGGCCGTCCCGGTCACGCTGCTCGCCATGCTCGCGGAGATCGGACTCGGCCGCGTGCAATACGTCCTCACACCCGAGGGGCTCCGGACGGCTGCGGGGGGTGAGACGCGCCCATAGGACGCGCTCGGCACGCGGGCTGCACGGCTCGAGGCACCTCCAGCGTTCGCCGCGGTCTGGCGCGTGCTCGGGGCCCCGGGCCTGCTCAGGGAGATTTCGCGGACACGCACGGTGAGTGCGAGACGCGAGGACCAACAAGGAGGGACGGCAATGGGACGACGAGTACGGACGCCCCGCGCGATGGCGGTGTGCGTCCTCGCGTTGATGGTGTTGCTGGGGACCGCGAGCCCGTGGTCCACGGCGCGGGCCGCGGGCATGGCGCACTTGACGGTCGGCGGCAAACTCGACACCGAGGCGCAGCTCCTAACCAAGATGTACGTGCTGGTGCTGCGGCACGCGGGCTTCGACGTCACCGAAAAGGCCAAGCTTGGGACGAACGATATCGTGTTCAACGCGATCAAGAGCGGGCAGATCGACCTCTACCCGGAGTTCACGGCGACGGGGCTGGCCCGGCTCGGCCTCAAGACCACGCACGACGACCAGCGCGACTACGCGCTCGTCAAGTCCGGCTACGAGCAGAAGTATCGCATCACGTGGCTCGACATGGCGCCGCTGAACGACACGTACGGCATCTGCTCCAGCCAGGCGCGCGCCGGGACGCTGCACGCGACGAAGGTGTCCGATCTCGTGTCGGCCGCGTCCACGCTCACGGTGGCGACCCCGCCGGACGGCCAAACCGATCCGAGCGTGCTGCCAGGGATGAAGGGCGCCTACGGCTTCACCTTCGGCAAGGTGACGGTGCTGGATGAGGCCCTCACGTTCACCGCCGTTCAACAGGGCAAGGCGGACGTCAATGTCTGCTATACGACAAGCGCGCTGATCGCCAAGGACCACTTCGTGCTGCTCGACGACGATCGGCACCTGTTCCCGATCTACCATCCGGCGCCGATCGTGCGCGACGCCACGCTGCAGAAGGCGGCCGGCATCACGGCTGCGCTCAACGCGCTGGCGCCCAAGCTGACCACCGAAGTGAGCCAGCAGCTTCAGCTCCAGGTCGTCAACGGCAAATCCGTGACCCAAGCGGCGACGGACTGGTTGAAGAGCGCGGGCCTTTTGTAACGACGGCACCCCGCACCAGCCCGCGGGCCCGGACGGCAGGCGGCCGTCCG
>DASQGM010000265.1:0-12727 GCA_035632615.1 bacterium
CCCCACGAAGGACTCGATATGGAGAGCCGGAGATGCGACGCCCCGGTCGCGGCTCCGAAGCGTCGCGGTGTCCGAACTGCAGTGTCACGGCCCACTCCCTTCAACCCCGCGGCGTCCCACGCGCGAGGCATGATTGCCCCTGCCCAGAATCGGCCGCGACTGTCGCCGGCACGGCGATGGCGCGATGGCAAGACCTCTTCGCGCACTCTACGAGGCTCTCCCAGCGCGCTTGTGCGGCAGCCACACCTCGCCCGCAAGCGTGAACCGCAACACCGCCAGCGCGACCCGCGGCCGCCAGCCTGGATCGCCCGGCGTGGCCCGCCTCCAGTAAAGGGGTGTGATCACAGAATCAAGTATTGTGTAACCGGCCGTTCGGCGGACTAAACAGAAACGAGGAGGGTTGAACTTGAGAAAAATGCTGTCGATCTTGATCACGGGTGCGTTTGTGCTTGCACTCGGTTTCTCACAGGTTGCGGCATTCGGCGCCGTGCCCGTGGCCAGTGGAAGCGTGAACAGCGCGGCGCTCGTACCGCAGGGTGACGACAACGGACCCGGCGCTGTGCTCGGCATCCCGCCACTCGTGCCTCAGATCCACGAGGACGGCGTGTAGATAGCTGGATCCGATCCCGGCAGCGCGTGCTGCAGTTGGGGGCTTTACAAGTCATCGCTTCTTGAACCACATTGTACGTGAAGGAAGAGGTGAGCCGACCGCCGAGCGGCCATTTCTCTTCCACTCGTGCGACGCGGTTGGACTTCCAGGGTGAGGGTAATTTGAAAATTTGTTCAGGGACTGGACGACAGCAGGAATTCGTGCTTCCGGCAGAAAACAATCAGAGCCTTGTTAAGTATCACTAACTATATCTTCGGGACAATGGAGCGACATCGGTGTCTTCATTGGGCGAACGGATTCGGGGAAGACGGAAGGAACTCGGCCTTACACAAACTCAACTCGGCGGCGGGAACCTCACGAAGGGATTCATCAGCCTGGTTGAAAAGGGCCGGGCCAAACCGTCGCTGGAGACGTTGCTCTTGCTCGCCGAGCGCCTCCAAAGGCCGGTCGGCTACTTCCTGGAACCGGGGACGCTGCTAAGCACGAAAGCGGTCCGCGTCGCAGTCGCTTCGGCTTGGATTGCGATAAAGCAGGGTGACTACACGCGGGCGGCCGAGCACTTCGAAGAAGCGCTCAGCCTGGGCAAGGAAAGTCGAGACAAGAGTGTCGAGGCAGAGTGCCACATCGGTTTGGCCATGGCATTGGCTAACCTCCGGCAGTTTGATCTTGCGACGGAGAGCCTGCGGCGCGGACAGGAGTTGGCGACGGCGACCGGAGATTCACGGCACCTCGTGCGCGTGAGCCACGTGCTCGGAGTCATCGCCTATCTTGAGCGGCGCCTCGAGGACGCGCGACGCCACTTCTCCGCGGGGTTCCAGCGCTTCCAAGCGACCAACGATCCGGACCTGAGCCTTGGCGGGATCCTCCTCTACAACCTCGGCAATACTTACATGGAACTGGGGGATCATGTCGAGGCGGCCCGCTGGTATGAGCAAGCGCTGGCGCTGGTCGAAGCGACGGAGGACCTTCATCGACTCGGGCTGGTGCACGTGCAACTCGGGGTGGCTCAGCGCGAACGCGGCGACTACGAGACCGCCATCGTGCACCTGACCAAGGCCGAGCACCTCTTCGAGGTGCTGCAAGATACGCGGTTGCTGGGATGGGCGCACAACAGCCTCGGCATCACCCTGCTGGCGCGCGGGAACGTGGACGACGCGATCGCTCACATCAACACCAGTCTGCGCATCAAGGAACGCATCGGGGACGATCCCGGGCGGGCACGATCGCTCACGGAGCTGGGACGGGCCCTCACCATGAAGGGGGCGTTTGGCGAGGCCGACGCGGCCCTCGCCGAAGCGGATCGCCTCACCAAGAAGTTCGGAGACACCACCGAGGCGGCGCGGATTCAGGTCGCGTGGGCGCGCCTGCGGTCGGCTGCGCGGCAGGTCGCGGAGGCCGTGCGCCACTACGAGCAGGCGATCGCCGCGTTTGAATCGCTTGGCATGGACGCAGACCTCGCGACCGCCTGCAACGAACTCGGCGAGTTGCTGCTTGAGCAACAGCGCCCATCGGAAGCAGCCCCGTATCTCGCGAGAACACTTCGGGTGCTCCGGGCCGACAAGCACCACTAACGAAGATCGGCACGCACAACTCCCACTCATCCCGGTCGCCACGTTCGCTACGCAACGGCCCGCTTGGTAGGATGGGCTCGGGGGAAGATCTCGGAACCGGGAGGCCTCGTGCCACATTCTGCGCTGCCCCAGGGGCGTCCCGCGCCCGCACCGACACACACGCGCCGAACCTTCCTCGCGTGGGCCCTGGCGGGCGGCGGGCTCGTCGGTTGGCCGGCCGCCGCGCGCGCCGCCAGCCGGTGGTGGAGCAGCCTCGTCTTCGGGGTGTTCGAGAACCGCGCGTTCGGCGAGGTCGCGGCGCTTTCGTCCCATCGCCGCGTGGCGCGCGAGGGCACGGTGCTCTCACGCTACTACGCGGTCGGACACCCGTCCGGCCCCAACTACCGGGCGATGGTGTCGGGGGAGACGTGGGGTAACGCGGAGATCGTGGATGCGTTCCACCCGTCGGTCGCAAGCGTCGCCGCCTCGCTGAGGCCGGCCATCCCGACGTACGTCTATCACCTCGCCGGCACGACCGCGCGCCGCCACAGTCCGTTCCTCGACCTGCACGCGCCGGTTGCAGCCGAACGCCACGGGTTCGACACGTTCGGCCGAGACCTAGAGACCCTCCCCCCCACGTGCCTCGTGTACGTTGGCTGGAACGATGCGAACGATCTCCACGATGGGGACTTCGCGCAGGCCGACCGCAACCTCACGGCGTTGCTGGACCTACTGGAGCGGTCGCGCTGGTTTGCCACGCCGGACGCGGCGGGCCGGTACCCGGCCCTGTTCTTCTGCTACGATGAGGACGACGGGACCGAGAACAATCGGGTCTTCGCCGCCTGGTGGGGGCGCGGCGTGCGGCGCGGGAGTATTTCGCAGGTTCGGCACACGCACTACGGGTTCTGCCGGACCGTCACCGACAACACAGGACTCCCGCCGCTGGGAAGGGCCGGGGACGAAGGCCCGATCGACGAGGTGTGGGCCTAGGCAGGAGTTTGCGGCTCGCCGGGCGTACTAGGCGCCGGAAGACGCCCGAGCCCCGGTCGCCGCGCGACCGGACGGACATCGCAGAGATCGCAGCATGCGTCGCAGCAGCAGTGGGAGGACCGATCGCCGTGCACATCGCACTCCGGGCACGCCGGGCGCTTTGCGGGGCGTTGGTGGCCGTGATGGCCGCTATCCTGGTCGTGTCCCTGCCGACAGGACCGGCACGCGCCCAGGCGGTGGCGGTCCGCGCCGTCGCCAACGGCCAGGCGGTGTCCCTCCGGGGCGACGCGATCCTCCAGGACGGCGTCGTCATGGCCCCCTACCAGGGGCTGTCCGAGCCACTCGGAATCCGCGCCAGTTGGGATCCCCGCGGTCAGACCCTCACGCTCGTGAGCCCGGCCGGCGACGAGATGCAGCTCCGCCCCAACGACCCGTACGCGACGGTCAACGGGGAACGCAGGCCGATCCCGATTCCGCTCGTCAGCGTGTTCGGGCGGGTGCTCATCCCGGTGCAGTGGGTGTTCGACACCCTGGGCGACATCACAAGCTATGATGCCGCGACCCGCACCGTCACCATCAACGCGCAGATCACCGGCATCACGTGGCGGGCGGCCGGCGAGGGTCTCGAGGTCCAGTTCGACGCGACGGCGCCGCTTCACGCGCGCGCCGCCTTCCTCCGCGGTCCCGACCGCGTCGTGGTGGACGTGGACGGCGCGCTCGCCCGGCTCCCGCAATCGACGATCGACGTCCACGAAGGGCCGCTCTCGAGCATCACCGTGGCCACGCTTCCATCCGGCACCGAGGTTGTCTTCGCGGTCACGGGACCGGTCCGGTTCCGGCTGGCATCCGATGCGGCGGGCCGGCACGCGACGCTCACGGTCACCACCGGCAGCCTACCGGAACCCAGCGGCCCCATCACGCCCGCGGCCTCCGGCGAGCCGCGTGTCATGAACGTCGTCTACCAGCACGTGGACGGCGGCGGGCGGCTCTCGATCACGAGCACTCAGCCGCTCCGGATCACGCAGCACGTGCTGCGCAGCCCCGACCGGGTCGTTCTGGATATCCAGGACGCGGTGTTCGTCCCGGTCAAGCAGACGATTGACGTGAACGACGGGCTCGTCATTCAAGTCCGCGCGGCTCAGTTCCACAAGGCACCGGACATCGTCCGGGTCGTCGTCGAACTGGCGCGCCCCGCGCCGTTCGCCGTGCGCACCGGCGCCGACCCGACGGAAACGCTGCTCGGCCTCGGCGCCGCGGCTGCCGGCGCGCCTGGAGCGGGACCGTTGCCCGCGGCCGGGCCCCGCGGCCCGGTCGTCGTCGCGATCGATCCGGGCCACGGCGGCAGCGACCCGGGCGCGACCGGTCCGACCGGGGTACGCGAGAAGGACGTGGTGCTCGCGATCGCCCAGAACCTCCGCGCGCTGCTGGCCCAGCAGCACATCGACACCGTCATGGTGCGCGACGGGGATGTGTTCGTCCCGCTCGAGGATCGCGCGTCCATCGCGCAGCGAGGCGGAGCCACCCTGTTCGTGAGCATCCACGCGAACGCCTCAGTGGACGCCAACGCAAGCGGCACGCAGACATTCTACTACACACCGCAGAGCATCTCGCTCGCCCAGTCCGTGCAGGACGAGGTGAGCCGGGCGGTCAACCTTACCCCGCGGAACCTGACCCAGGCGCGATTCGAGGTGCTCCTCGACAACCGACAGATCCCCGCGGTCCTCGTGGAAACGGCGTTCGTCACGAACCCGCGGGAGGAACAGATGCTGCGGGATCCCACGACTCAGCAACTGTTCGCGCGGGGCATTCTCAAAGGAATCCAGCGGTATCTCACGGCCCAGCAGTCCGGGGCCCCGTAGCGTTGGGAGCCGTGCGCGTCGCGGGTGCCTACAGAAGTGGAATCCGAAGGGGAGGACACGCATGGCGCGACGGCGACCGGTTCGCCGGCAATCCTCGCAATGGTTGAGCGCGCTGCTGCTCGGCGCGCTGCTCGGCGTCGGGCTGGTGATCGGAGCGCTGTGGGCGTCTCATAATCGTCTCGTGACTCGGTCGCCAGTCGCGGTCGCACCCGCACGCCCAGTGTCGCCGCAGCAGGCTCCCGCTCGCCGGCCCGCGGTGTCGACGCCGCGGCAGGCGCCGGAAGTGCCGCCCGCCGGACCCGGACCGTCGCACGCGCAGGCCCCTGAGCAACCCGCCGCTCCGGCCGGGCCGGGGCGCGCTCGGGTCGCGGTCATCTTCGACGACGCCGGCTATAGTCTCGCGGCCGCCCGCGAAGTTATGGCGCTCGGCCGGCCGGTCACGATCTCGGTCCTTCCCCACCTCCCCTTTTCCACCGCGATCGCGGAGGAGGGGCCGGCGCACGGCGTGCAGATCATCTTGCACCTGCCGGTCCAACCGCTGGACCCGTCGATCCCGCTCGGGCCCGGGGTCGTCACGGTGGACATGCCCGACGCCGCGATCCAGGAGACCGTCCAAGGCGACCTCGCGACGGTCCCCACCGCGGTGGGCGCGAACAACCACGAGGGATCCCGGGGCACCGCGGACCCGCGAGTGATGCGGGACGTCATCTCGGTGATCAAAACGCGGCAGCTCTTCTTCGTGGACAGCCTGACGTCGCCGCGCTCGGTGGCCGCCCAGGTCGCCAGGGAGATGGGCGTCCCAACGGGATCGCGCGCCGTCTTCCTCGACAACGAGAACACGGACGCCTACGTGCGTGGCCAGTTCCACGCGTTGATCAAGATCGCGCTGAGCCGGGGGCAGGCGATCGCGATCGGACACGTCGGCAAGGTCACGGCCGCCGTGCTACGGTCGATGCTGCCAGAATTTGACGAGGCGGGGATCCAGCTCGTGACGGTGTCGCAGTTGGTCCGTTAGGGGACGGCGCCGGCAGCACTTAGCGCAGGAACGCAGAGGGCGGCACGAGGCGCACCCCCGCGCGATCGAACTCGGACAGCAGCGCGCCGATCACACCGGGTGCGGGTGTCTCGAGACGGGCCACGCCGATCGCCATGCCGGTCGCACGGGCGCGCCTGATCAGCGCGCGGACGCCCGCCGCGATCGCGTCGGGGGTCGCGGTCGCATCGAGATCGTCGGTGGCGACGAGCACGGGAACGCCGAGCTCCCGGGCGATCGCGGACGCGCCGGAGTCGTCCGCTCTAAACGCGAGAAACCACGCACCGCGCGCGTGGGCGACCTGCAACACGTCCCGCATCACTCGAACGTCGTTCGCGCCATGCGCCCCGCCGTCGGCGCGGACCCCAACGACCCCCGGCGCCGTGACGAGATCGTCCAGCGTCGCCCGGCGGATCTCGTCGTCGGACATGCGCCCCGTGATCGCCGGGGCGGCCGACCCGGCCGTCCCCACGGGGAGATCCAGCACCGCCTCCAAACCGTGCGCCGGCGCGTCTTTGGAAATCTCCACCGAGTACGGTTGCCGCGGGCGAATCCCGAGGCCGAACGGACGCCGCATGGCGTAGATTGGGGCGAGCGCGGCCAGGCTGGCCCCCGCGTGCACGAGGACGATCGCGGCGGAGGGAGACGGACCGGCGCCGGGCGCCGGTGCCACGGTCCCCACCCCGGCCGCAACGACGAAGGCGACCGCGAGCGCTCGCACCATTCCGGCCCGAGTCTACCGCCGGGGCTCCGGACCGTCAACACTCCGGGCGCCCCGCAGAGGGGTTTCCAGCCGCGTCCGACAATACTCCTGAGTGCGTTTTCCACGCGCGACCCCGCGGTGGCGTTCGCCGCCGCACCCTTGGGAGGACCCTTGATGCGCTTCGGACTCGGCGACACCGCGCCCCACCGTACACCGTGCGACCTGCTCGCCCTGCCGGTCCCCGAACCCGGAACGTTGAGCGGCACCGCGGCCGATGTGGACGGGGCGACCGGCGGACGGCTCGCCGAACTGGCGCGCATCGAGGGATTCACCGGCAAACAAGGCACCACGGTCGTGCACTTCGCCCCGGAGGCACCGTTCCGTCGGGTACTGCTCGTGGGCCCCGGCGCCGGCTTCGACAACGAACGGCTGCGCCGCTACGCGGCGGTGACGATCCGGCGCGCGCGCGAGGTGCGGGCGCCGCGGATCGCGCTGCACACGGAAGCGCACGGGTCCGACGCGGCCGAGCGCGTGCGCGCGGTGGTCGAGGGCGCCGGACTCGGCGCCTACCGGTTTGACAAGTACCGCGGCGGCACCGACACGCCGGTGCAGGAGGCAACGGTGCTGGCGCCCGGCGGCGCCACGGAGGCAGTTGGGGCCGCGCTCCGGCTTGGGGAAGCGGCCGTGCGGGCGACCTGTCTCGCGCGCGACCTCGTCAACGAGCCGGCCAACGTCATGACCCCCGTCGCGCTCGCCGACGCGGCCCGGGCGGTCGCCGAGCGCGACGGGCTGCGCTGCCGCGTCATCGAACTCGACGAGGCGCGCCGGATGGGCATGGGACTGTTCGCCGCGATCGCGGCGGCGAGCGACCAACCCGCGAAGTTCATCGTCCTTACGTACGAACCGAAGGGTTCGGGCGGGAGCGATCGGTCCCGACGAACGGTCGCGATCGTCGGCAAGGGCGTCACGTTCGACAGCGGTGGCCTCGACATCAAGGGTGCGAGCGGGATGGCCACCATGAAGGGCGACATGGGAGGCGCCGCCGCCGTCGTCGGCGCGATGAGCGCGCTACGCGCCCACGACGTGCCCGTACGCGTAGTCGGCATCGCGGCCGCCACCGAGAACATGATCAGCGGCCACGCGATGCGGCCGGGCGATATCATTCGCAGCCTCGCTGGGAAGACCGTCGAGATCACCAACACCGACGCGGAGGGCAGGCTCGTGCTGGCGGACGGACTCGCGTTCGCGGTGCGCGAGGGCGCCACCGAACTGATCGATCTCGCCACGCTGACCGGCTCGTGCGTGATCGCGCTCGGCGACTACACGGCCGGCCTCATGGGCAACGACCAGGCCCTGCAGGATCGCCTCGTCCGAGCCGCGGCGCTCGCCGGGGAGCAGATCTGGCAATTGCCGATGTACGAGGAGTTCCTCGAGGCGATGCGCGGGGAGATCTCCGACCTCAAGAACTCCGCCGGACGTCAGGCCGGCGCGGAGCGGGCCGCCGCGTTCATCGGCGAGTTTGTTGGCGCGACCCCGTGGGCCCACCTCGACATCGCGGGGCCATCGTTTTGCGAGGAGAAAGGCGCGCCGCCCTACATGCCGATGGGCGGCACCGGCTTCGGAGTGCGGACGCTGCTGCGCTACCTGGCGTCGCCCGACTAGGCGGCGGCCGGCCCGCGCCGGCGCCCGCGCAGGTCTACGTACGGGAGGCAGCATGAAGGGACTCGACGCGTTTGAAGCCCTCGACATGCGGGTCGGCCGGGTCCGCAGGGCGGAGCGACATCCCAAGGCGCGGAAGCCCTCGTACATGCTCTGGATCGACTTCGGACCCTATGGCGAGCGCACGTCGAGCGCGCAGCTCACCGATCTCTACCGGCCGGAGGACCTCGTGGGGCGCCAGGTCGTCGCGGCGTTCAAC
This sequence comes from bacterium, assembly GCA_035632615.1. Taxonomy (GTDB): domain Bacteria; phylum Sysuimicrobiota; class Sysuimicrobiia; order Sysuimicrobiales; family Segetimicrobiaceae; genus JAJPIA01. The sequence goes on from DASQGM010000265.1 coordinate 8,664, forward strand.
CTGGGAGCCCGTACGATCGCGGGGTTCACGTCCGAGGTGTTGGTCCTGGGCGCCGCGGACCCGGAGCGACGAGTCGTGCTCTTGAGCCTCGAGCGCGAGGTGCCGGACGGCTCGAAGATCTTCTGAGCGCCGCCGTCACGTGGGGCGCGCGGGCGCCGAGGACGGGAGCAACCCGCTGAGACACACGACACGAACCTTCGAGGAGAGCCGGCGCCTGCTGGACGTCGCCGCGGGGCGCCGTCCGGCCGACCGCTATCTCGACGGCGCCACGCTGCTCAACGTGTACAGTGGCGAGCTGTACCCGGCGAACGTGGCCATCGTCGGCGGCCGCGTCGCGTACGTCGGGTCCAGCCGCGCGATGGTGGGGCCGGAGACCGACGTCCTGACGCTCGCCGGCAGGATTCTCGCGCCCGGGTACGTGGACCCCCACACCCACATCACCGGGATGGCGACCCCGGTCGAGTTTGCACGCGAGGTCGTGCGTACCGGAACGACCACGCTCGTCGCGGACACCTTGCCGATCCAGTTGCAGACGCCGCCGGAGCTGATCACGGAGCTGCTGGCGAGGCTGTCCGCGATGCCGGTCCACGTCTACTGGTTTATCCGCCCGCACGCGGCCTCGCCGCTGCCGGACGAGACGATGTTCTCGATCGAGCGCCTGACCCCGCTGCTAGCGCAGGAATCGGTGCGCGCCGTCGGCGAGGTCACCCGGTGGCCGTCCCTCTACCGCGGAGACGAGGATCTGTTCCGGAAGATCGCGCTCGCGTTCGCGACCGGCCGGCGGATCGAAGGACACGCGCCGGGGGCGTCGTACGACCGTCTCGTCGCGCTCGCTGCCGCCGGCTGGTCGGCGGACCACGAGGCCATCACCCCGGACGAAGCCCTCGCCAGGCTCCGGGCCGGCATCTACACGATGCTGCGGCACTCGTCGCTGCGCCCGGATCTCCCCGCCCTCGCGCAGGCGGTCACCGCCGAACGGGCGGCCTCGGCCCGGCTGATGCTGACCACGGACGGCCCCGAACCGACGACGATCGCCGAACACGGCTACATGGACCACGTGATCCGTCAGGGCATCACGTCGGGCATTCCGCCGATCGCAGCCTATCAGATGGCGACGCTCAACCCCGCCACGTACTTCGACCTCGACGAGGAGATCGGCGGAATCGGTCCCGGCCGGCGCGCGGACATCGCCGTCCTCGACGATCTCCGCGATCCCACGCCGTCGCTCGTGTTCGCCGCGGGCGAGATCGCGGCGCGCGATCGCGCGGCGGTCGCGACCTTCCCCGACGTGGACTGGCCCCGCTACTTTCCGCGCAGGATCCGACGGGATTGGGAACCGCGCCCGGAACTGTTCGAGACTGGACCCGGGGACCTCGTCGCGACGGGCGGCGGGGCACCGTCCCGAGACCCCACGGGTCCCTCGGGGTCGGCACCCGCGGGTTCGCCCGAAGACGTGAGCTTCCCCGTGATGCACTTGGAGAACAGCGTCATCACGCGGAGGCGGGACATGGCCGTGCCCGTTCGCAACGGCGTGCTCGCGTGGCCCTCCGACGTCGTCCGGTTGGCGCTCCTCGATCCGGCGGGACGCTGGATCACGAACGGCGCGCTCTCGAACTTCGTCACCCGGCTCGGCGGGCTGGCGTCCTCGTTCAACGTCATCGCCCATCTTATCGTGCTCGGCCAGGATCCCGAGGACATGGCGCGCGCCACCCGGCGGGTGCTCGAGATCGGCGGCGGGATCGTGGCGGTGGAACGTGGGAAGACTCTGCTCGAACTTCCGCTGCCGATCGCGGGGCTGATGTCGCCCGATCGTCTGCCGGTGGTCGCGGACCGGGTGCGAGAGCTGTATGCGTTCCTCCGCGCGCGTGGGTACGCTCACACCGACCCGTACTACTCCCTGCTGTTCCTGCCGATCGACTCGCTACCCGACGTGCGCGTCACCTACCGCGGGGTGTGGGACGTTCGGCGCGGGGAGACGCTTGTTCCGAGACGAAACCTCGCATCTCCCGCCTAGACGGGCGCGCCCGCACCGGCGGGCCGAACGCCCGGCGTTATCCGTGTTTCCGCTTGTAGGTAAGCTCCACGCCGCTTCCGACCGGCGGGGTCACGGTTTCCAACGCGGGATCCGCCCGCAATCGCGCCACAAACTCCGTCACCTCGGACCCGTGCGACACTACGTTGTCCGTCGCGAGCAGGCCGCCCGGGCGGAGCAGCCGCAGCAGCGGGTCCAGGTACCCCGTATAGCTCGGCCGGTCGGCGTCCAGCAGGATGAAGTCCACAGGCCCGGCAAGGCTCCGCAACACATCCAGGATGCGCCCCTCCCGGATCGTCACGCGGCCGTCCAAGCCGGCCCGGGCCAGGTTCTCCCGCGCCATCGCAATCTTGTGCGGTGCCTGATCGACCGTCGTCACGTGGCCGCCGGTCGCGGACGCGGCCCATGCCAGCCAGATCGTCGAGTACCCGTTCGAGGTTCCCAACTCCAAGATGTCGCGGGCACCGAGCACGCGGACCAGAATCGACAGGAGCCGACCGGCCTCGGGCGTGATGTTGAGCAGCCGCCGCGACCGCTCGGTCTCGCGGACGTCGTTCGCGCGTCCAAACTCGGCCAACTCGTCGAGCAGGCGAAACAGCGCGGCCTCGTCCATCGGGCCTCCTCCGCATCGCGGCCGGCGTTTCGAAACACGGTGCGCGGCCCGGCCGCACGGTCCGACGCCTTCGTGGACCGCGGCAGGCCCTCCTCCGCTCTATCCCGGTGATGTCGGGCCGCCCCCCATCCTGCGCGCGACGCGCCGAGATCGTGCCCGCGAGAGGGGACGCCGCGACGCGCCAGGAAGGATCCCACGACGTTCGTTGAAAGGCAGGGGTGCGCGTGTACGCTGGGATGTTTCTGTATCCGTGGGACCTGGCCGATGAAGGCACCGAGACGGTGACGGCGCGCCTCCGGGACGCCGGCATCAACACGGCCGTCGTCGCGGGCAGCTACCATGCCGGGAAGTTCCTGCGCCCCCACGCGCCCGCGACTCGCGTCATCTTCCCGGTCGACGGGACAGTGTACTTCCGGCCGACGATGGACCGGTATCGAGATACGCCGCTCCGTCCCGTCGTGAACCCGCTCGTCGAACGGTACGACGCGTTCGCCGCGCTCGCCGCCCATCGGGCGGCCGGCGGCGTTGACGTCGCCGCCTGGATTGTGCTCCTGCACAACACGCCACTCGGTGCTGCGCACCCGGAGTGCGTCGCACGAAACGCCTACGGCGACCCGTACTGGTACAGCCTCTGCCCCAGCCATCGGTCCGTGCGCGCGTACGCGCGGGCCCTGATCGCGGACCTGACGGCGTCCTACCCGGTCCAGCACGTAGTCATCGAGGCGCCGGGCTTTCTCCCATACGCGCACGGTTTTCACCACGAGAACCGGATGGATCCGCCGGATCCGTGGAGCGCTCTACTCCTCGCCCTGTGCTTCTGCCCGGCGTGCGCCGCGCGGGCCGCGGAGGCCGGACTGGACGCCGCCCGGATCGCGGAGACCGTGCGCGACGCGCTCGACGCGTTCTTCGATGCCCCGTCGCTGCCGCGGCCCTCCGACGGCCAGGCGCTCCATTGGATGCTCGCGGACATCCTCTACGACCGCGAGTTCGCGTCATACCTCGCCGCCCGGGTCGACACCGTGACGTCGCTCGTCGCCGACCTCCGTGCGGCCACACCGGCGGGCGTACGGCTCTCCGTCATCCCCTCCGTCGGTCAACCGCTCGCCCGGGCGTCGCTGAACGGCTCGGATCTCACGCGGCTCGCGGAGCACGCCGACACGATCGAGATCCTCGGGTACCGCTCGGATCCCATCGAGGTCGGCGCGGATGCCTGGTGGGCCCGCCATCGCATCGGGCCGAGAACGCGCCTCCACGTCGCCCTGAAGCCTGCCTACCCGGACGCGACCGACGAGGCGAACCTAGCCGCGAAGGTGCGCGTGCTCCGTGAGGTGGGCGTGGACGGGCTCTCGTTCTACAACTATGGGCACATCCGCCGAGGGCATCTGGCGTGGATCAAACGGGCGCTCGAAGAACACAGGT
>DASQGM010000266.1:0-4388 GCA_035632615.1 bacterium
CCACGGCCAAAGGAGGAACTCGATGCCCCACCGTGCATGCGCGTTGCTGCTCGTCCTGCTCGTCGCGCTGGCCCTCGCCCCGGGCGTCGGCGGCGCCGCCCCGTCCGGCGGCGGCGAGTTCAGCATGCCGATCCAATCGGACCCCAACATGAGCCCGATCGTGGGGTTCGACACGGCGTCGGTCATGGTCAACAAGGTGCTGTTCAACGGCCTCACCAAACCCGACGAACGCACGCAATCCCCGGCGCCGGACCTGGCCGAATCGTGGAGCGTCTCGCCCGACGGCCTGGTGTGGACGTTTAAACTGCGCCGCGGCGTGAAATGGCACGATGGAACGCCGTTCACCGCCGACGACGTCAAGTTCTCGATGGATTTGGTGCGCGACCCCAAGGTCAACAGCCGCTGGCGCTCCAACCTCATCGCGGTCAAGGACATCCGGGTCACCGGGCCGTACGAGGTGCAGTTCGTCATGCTGGAACCGTTCTCGCCCCTGCCCGTGTTCCTCGGCTACAACATGGGGATCGTGCCCGGTCACGTGCTGCAGGGCACGGACGTCAACGCCAACCCCGCGTTCACCCATCAGCATCCGATCGGCACGGGCCCGTACCGGATCCAGGACGTGCGCGCCGGGGAGTACGTCCGGTTCACCGCCAACCCCGACTTCTACTTCGGGGCGCCGAAGATCCCGGTGATGAACTTTAAGATCATTCCGGACCAGAACGTCCAGATCGCGCAGCTCAAGACGGGCGAGCTGAGTTTCGTCTGGATCGAGCCGTTCAGCCTGAAGGCGCTCGAGGGGACCCCCGGGGTCGTCATCAACCAGGGGAACCAGATCAACTTCTACTACATCTCGCTCAACAAGACGAACCCGCTGTTCCAGGACCGGCGCGTCCGGCTCGCCTTGACGCTGGCGATCAACCGTCAGGCGATCGTCTCGGGGATCATGAAGGGCTACGCTACGCTGGCGTCGGACCCGTGGAACCCGTTCCTCAAGAACTACTTCGAGACCACGAGTCAGTTCCCGTTCGATCCCCCGAAGGCGCGTGCCCTGCTGGCCGAGGCCGGCTGGAAGGCGGGGCCGAACGGGGTTCTCCAAAAGGACGGCAAGCCGTTCACCTTCGTGCTCACGACGCTGAAGGGCAACCCGAGCCTCGAGCAGATCGGCGTCCTGGCGCAGCAGTACTGGAAGCAGGTCGGACTCGACCCGCAGCTCGAAGCGCTGGAGTTCTCCGTCTTTATCAACGGCCGCCGGGACAACCGCTTCGGGCCGAACGCCTCCCAAGCGCTCGTGCACTTTTGGGTGACCCCGCCGACGCCCGACCTGTACGGCTACTTCGGCTGCCCCGCCGGCAAGGACGGCAACAACACCGGCGTGTACTGTAACCCGGACGCCGACAAGCTGTTCCTCGCCGGACGCCGCGCCGCGAGCCTGGAGCAGCAGCGCCAGATCTACCACAAGCTCCAGGAGCTGTTCACGGAGGACGTCCCGGAGGTACCGCTGTTCTATCCGGTCGAGTTGCGGGCAATGTCGGACAAGCTGCGAAACGTCTCGCCGCTCGGCGTGCGGGACGCGCTCCTGTACTCGTACCAGTGGTCCTTCGCAAAGTGACGCGCACTCTACCATCGTCGAGGTGAACCAGGTGGGCATCGCGATCAAGGCACGGCGGATCATCGACGGCACCGGACGGCCCGCCATCGAGCGCGGCGTGGTGCTCATCGAGGGGGAACGGATCACGGCCGTCGGGCCCGAGGCCGCGGTGCGCATCCCCGCGGGCGTCGACGTGATCGACTGCGGCAGCCAGACCGTGCTGCCGGGGCTGGTGGACGCCCACTCTCACGCGTCGATCAACCCCGGTCTCGGTGACCAGATCGGGCAGCTAAGGCAGCCGCCCGCCCGGCAGATGCTGCGGGCGATCCCCAACCTCCGCGCCGACCTGTTGTCCGGCGTCACCACAATGCGGGTCGTCGGCGAAGAACACTTCATCGACGTGGAGCTGCGGGCGGCGATCGCGCAGCGACGGCTGCCGGGGCCCCGGCTGCGCGTCGCGACCCGGCCGATCACCGCCCGAAACGGGCACGGTGCGGCGCTCACCTACTCCGACGGCGAGGCCGAGATCCGCAAGCACATCCGCGAGAACGTGGCGATGGGCGCCGACCTGATCAAGCTGTTCATGACGGGCGGCGTGTCCAGCGAGGGCACCGCGGCGCGCTGGTACGCGTATTCGCGCCACGAGGTCGATGTCGCGGTCGAGGAAGCGCACCGCAACAGCAAGCCGGTCGCCGTCCACGCCCACGGCGGCCCGGGCGTGCGGATCTGCATCGAGGCCGGGGTGGACACGATCGAGCACGGGAAGCTCTGCGAGCTGGAGGACCTCGCGGAGATGCGGCGCCGCGGGATCTGGCTCGTCACCAACAACGCGGTATCCGGGCACCCGGACGGCATCGAAAAAGGGGATGCGCACGTCCCCGCGATCATGGCCAAGCTGCGGGAGTCCCGCGAGAAGTCGCGCGAGAACTTCAAGGCCGTGCTCGATAGCGGCGTCAAGTGGGCGCTCGGAACGGACTCGATGCACGGTCTGCTCTGGTGGGAGGCCGCGAAGGTCGTCGAGTGGGGCGCCGCGCCGCAGGATGCGCTGCTCGCGGTGACCCGCCGAGCGGCCGAAGCGATCGGCATGGACGGCGACGTGGGAAGCCTGGAACCCGGCAAGATCGCGGACGTCATCAGCGTCGACGGGAACCCGAACGAGGACATCACCTCGCTGCAGCGGGTCCGGCTGATCGTACAAGGCGGAGCGCGCCGCGATGACCTGTCGCCCGTGTAGGCGGGCGCCGGCTCGAGGCAGTCGGGATCCGGCGTGACACGCCAGCCCGGTCGGAAAGAGTCTGCTCCGCGGCGGCGGCCGAGACGGCCGGTCGAGGCCGAACCGGCGAAGGTGCTCGCGTTTCTGGCGCACCTCGCGACGGAGTTCACCGCGGTCCTCCAGATGTCGGATCTGATCGACCGCGTGCTGCACGGACTGAAGGAGGAAGTCGGGTTCGAGTCCTGCACGATCGGGCTGATCGACGAGCGCGATCCCGACACGCTGGTCATCGTCGGCGCGGCCGGGCTTCGCAACGATGCCAAGGGATTGCGGATCACGCGCGGGCGCGGGCTCAGCTGGGCCACGATGGAACAGAACGCCCCGCTGTACGTGCCGGATCTGCACGCCGACGGGCGCCAGGTGCGCTCGTACGAAAACATCCGCTCGGGGATCTTCGCGCCGCTCGTGGCCCAGGGACGGTTGATCGGAATGGTGGCCGCCCACCGGACGGAGGTGGACGGGTTCACGCAGGTGGACCTCGACGTGCTGGCGATCGTCGCCCGGTATCTCGGCGGCGCCTTCGAGGCCGCGCGCCTGCACGAGCAGGTGCGCCAGCAGGCGGTCACGGACGCGCTGACCGGACTCCTGACCCGGCGCGCGTTTCTCACGGAGTGTGAACGCGCCGTGCGTCGGCACCACGACACCGGGCGCCCGTTCACGCTCGCGCTGCTGGACATCGACGGCTTCAAACGGCTCAACGACAGCCTCGGGCACATGCGGGGCGACGCCGTGCTCGCGCAGGTCGGGGCCGCGCTCCGCGCGTCGCTGCGAACCGTTGACGTCGTCGCGCGGTTCGGCGGCGACGAGTTCGTCATCCTGTTCCCTGAGACGGACGACGAGCAGGCGGCCGACATGCTGCGGCAACTCGGCGACCTCACGGTCACCGTCGGGCCACGGGTGATGCCGTTGCCGCTCTCGCTCTGCTGGGGACTGGCGGCATACCCGCGCGACGGCGCGGACACGGAAACGCTGCTCGCAAAGGTCGATACCCGACTGTACGAACAGAAGAGGCAGCGCGGGGGATAATCCGCGGCGACACCGCCCTGCCGGACGAACTCGCGGCGGTCAGTTACTCGGGCAGCCGCGCTGGCCGGCAGCGGACGAATTCTACCTCCGTGACGATCGCGTCAACCGGCTGGTCGGCGTCACCGTGGGGAACCGCTTCCACCACCTGCGCGTGGAACGCGATGCCGATCCGCAGCGCATCCGGCCGCGTCCAAGCCAAGAAACGATCGTAGTACCCCCGGCCGTATCCCACGCGGTACCCCCGTCGGTCGAACGCCAGTCCCGGCACAATGATGACGTCGATCGCGTCCGGCGGCACTTCGGCCGCTGAGGCGGGCTCGGCGGCGCCGTAGCGGGCCGTCCGCACGGCGTCGCCAAGCCGGAACGGCGCCGCCCGCATCTCGTGTCCGGCGACCACCGCGAGCGCGACCAGCCGGCCGGCCTCGAGCAGCGTCTCGATGATGCTCCGCGTCGACACCTCCGAGCCGAACGACGAGAACACCATCACCGTGCGGGGCGCCA
>DASQGM010000267.1:0-6778 GCA_035632615.1 bacterium
AACGGGACGAAGTGGGTGGGAGACGTGCCGGACTACCCGCCGGCGATGAACCCGGCGGACCCGAAGGCGTGGCTGCCGTTCATCATGACCGGCGAGGGCGTAGGGCGCCTCTTCAGCAACGCTCTGGCCGACGGGCCGTTCCCGGAGCACTACGAGCCGGTCGAGTCTCCGGTGGAGAACCCGCTTCATCCCACGACGTCCGCGTCGCCTGTCGCGTTTCTGTATGACAAGGCCGCCGGGCGCCCGAACCGCTTTGGCACCGCCGCGGAATATCCTTACGTGGCGACGACGTACCGGTTGACCGAGCACGAGCACTACGTGACCCAGCAGGTGCCCCATCTCGTACAGTTGCAGCCCGAGGCATTCATCGAGATTCCGGCGGGGCTGGCCGGCGAGAAGGGGATCAAGAACGGCGACATGGTCCGCGTCTCGTCCAAGCGCGGGAAAGTGGAAGCGCGGGCGGTGGTCACTGGGCGGCTCGGGGCGCTCCAGGTGGCGGGGAAGCAGATCTGGCAGATCGGCATTCCGATCCACTGGGGTTTCGTTGGCATCTCCGCCGATCTGTACCCGGACAAGTCACAGCACTGGCTCGCCAATGCCCTGACGCCGTTCGTCGGCGACGCCAACGCACGAACGCCGGAGTTCAAGGCGTTCCTCGTCAACCTGGAGAGGATCTAGATGGGCGGCGCCGTCGGGGTCGAGGCACCGTGGGCGGCCCGCAGGAGCCGAACCGGGGCGCTGCGCGCGCGCTACCCATTCGCGGGCGAGATCCTGACCCTCTACGCCGCGCTTCTCGACGTGCAGGAGTACGCCTACGCGCGGGCGCTGGCCGCCCGCCCGTCGAGCCCGGCGTCCTACGCCGTCGAACACGTCCTGCCTGCCGTCGTCGACGTCACCGTGGCGCACGGCCCCGCGCACCTGGCCCAGGCGGTCCGGGATCGGTCGCGTTGGGCCGGCGCGGTGCGGGCGGTGGAGGCTTGGATCGCGGGCGCCGACCAATCTCCGATCGACCGGTACCTTGCCCGGGCCGCCGCGGGGCCCGTCCTGGAGGCGCTGGCTCATTCCGGGCGCGCCTACCCGGGCGCGGGGGAGCCCGGCGACGGTCCCCGGGACGAGCGTCGCTGTCCGAGTTGCGGCGGTCTGCCCCAGGTCAGCTACCTCGCGCCCCCCGGGGACGATCTCGTGGGCGCGCGGCGGTACCTGGTGTGCGGCTGGTGTGCGACGGCGTGGCCGTATCCGCGCACGACCTGCGCGGCCTGCGGCGAGCGGGACGGCGCCCGGCTCCCGGTGTACGCGGAGGAGGGCACCGCGGAGGTGGAGAGGTCCGGCGGCATCGTGCGCGGTCTCGCACGTCGTCCCGAGCCCGTCCCGGCGGGCGATGCACCCAGGTTTCCGCACGTCCGGGTGGAGGCGTGCGAGACCTGCGCCCGGTATCTGCTCGCGATCGACCTCGCGCGCGATCCCCGCGCCGTCCCCGTGGTGGACGAGATGGCGGCGGTGCCGCTCGATTTGTACGCGCATGAACGCGGCCTGTCCAAGATCGTGCCAAACCTGATGGGGGTATGAGCAATGGCCGAGCCGGTCGGATTCTTCACGGACAGCAGCATCTGCATCGGGTGCAAGGCCTGCGAGTCGGCGTGCAAGGAGTGGAACCGGCTTCCCGGCGATCCGCCGAAGTTCATGGACAGCTTCGACAACACCGGATCGCTCGACGCCCAGAACTGGCGGCACGTGCAGTTCTACGACCGCGTTCCCGACAAGACGGTCGGGACCGGCAACGGTCACGCGTGGCTGATGATGTCGGACGTCTGCAAGCACTGCAAGCAGGCGAGTTGCCTGGAGGTCTGCCCGACGGGCGCGATCGTCCGTACCGAGTTCGATACGGTATTCATCCAGCAGGACATCTGCAACGGGTGCCGGTACTGCATCGCGGCCTGCCCGTTCGGCGTCATCGGGTTCAACGAGAACACCGGGACCGTGCACAAGTGCACCTTCTGTTACGACCGGCTGCAGGCCGGGATGACGCCGGCCTGCGCCCAGGCCTGTCCCACGCAATCGATTCAGTTCGGTCCGCTGTCGGAGATGCAGAAGCGCGCCGACGCCCGGCTGGCGACGCTCCACGCCCAAGGTGAGACGAACGCGCAGCTCTACGGGCGCGACGACGCGGTGTACGGGGGCCTCAACGCGTTCTTCCTGCTGATGGACAAGCCCGAGACCTACGGGCTCCCGAACGCCAAGAACGCGACGTTGCCCCGTCGCAACAACCGCGGCGGGTACCTGGGCTCGCTCGCTGCCGCCGCGCTCGGGGTGGTCGCGGCCGTCGTCGCGTTCCGGGACCGCCGCATGCACGAGCTCGGCGCGCGCGGAAACGGGGGCGCGGACGCGCAGGGGAGGGACGCGTGATGGCGGAGCACTTCGTCCAGCCGCCGCAGTGGGAGTGGTACATCGTGGGGTACTTCTTCCTCGCCGGTTTGACGGGGAGCCTGTACGCGCTGGCGACGATGCTGCGTTTGTGGGGCGGGCCGGAGGACGAGCCCGCCGCGCGCGCCGGGCTCCTGATCGCTTTCCCGGTCGCTATCGCGTGCCCGGTGCTGCTCACGCTCGATCTCGGCACGCCGTTGCGCTTCTGGCACATGCTGATCGCCACCACGCCGGGGCAGGGCGGCCTCATGTTCAAGTATTGGTCCCCGATGTCGGTCGGGTCGTGGGCGCTGCTGGTGTACGGCGTGTTCGCCTTCGTCTCGTTCGCGGCGGAACTGGCCGGTGCCGGTTGGGGCCGATCCCCGGCGGGGCGCGTGTTCAGCGCGGTCGGCGCCGCGCTGGGGTTGTTCGTGGCATCCTATACCGGTGTGTTGCTTAGCGTCTCCAACCAGCCCGTGTGGAGCGATACCTGGGCGCTCGGCGGGCTGTTCCTCGCCTCGGGGTTGACGGCGGCGGCGGCACTCCTCGCCGTCTGCGCGGCCGCCGAAGGGCGGTTGCGGCGCGTCGACGTCTACTTCGCGCTGCTGGAGCTCGTGTGGATCGTCCTGTTTCTCCTGGGACTCAACGGAGCCGGTACGTTGTCCCGTCTGATGGGGACGTCCTGGCTGGTGCTCTGGCTGTTGGTGGCGCTGGGGGTCGCCGTTCCACTGCTCGGTGGGATGGGAGCCCGGCGCGCCGCGTTCTCGAGCGTGCTGGCTGCGGTAATCGTGCTGGCGGGGACGCTCGCCCTCCGCGCGGTCGTGATCTTCGGCGCCCAGGTCTAGGGCGCGCCGCTCGCTACCCCGCGCCTGCCGCGCCGGCGATCCGCCAGGTGTAGGTGAGCTCGGTCGCCTTGCGGAGCATCGCCGACACAGAGCAATACCGGTCCTGACTCAGTTCCACGGCGCGTTGGATCTGTTCGGCTTTGAGCCCTGCGCCGGTGAAGATGTACTCGAGGGCGATCCGGGTGAACACGCGCGGGTGCTCCTCCGCCCGTTCGCCGGACACGCGGATTTCCAACGCTTCGAGTGGGGCGCGCATCTTCTCGAGGATCGACACGACGTCCATCCCGGTGCAGCCGCCGAGCGCTACCAACACGGCCTCCATCGGCGAGGGACCGCCGCCGCCGCGCTCGTGTGTCGCGTCCAACGTGATCGTGCCGCCCGACCCGGCCGTCGCGGCGAAGGCCAGCCCGCCCGTCCAGCGAACGGTTGCGTCCATGCGTGTGCCTCCCGACGGGACGCGCGTGCCGCGTTCCGCATCACATCGCGGGATTCGACGACCCCGCGCGGCCGCCCTTCGCACGACCAGGAATGGGCTCCCGCTCGGGTGAAGCAAGGAGATCGAGGCGGACCCGCGGGGGGGAGGCGCGCATGCAGATCCACGTCGTACGGGTCGAGAACCCCGACGGCCTCAACGTCATCTTCGGCCAGTCGCACTTCATTAAGACCGTCGAAGATCTGCACGAGGCGCTGGTCGGAACGGTTCCGGGAATCCGGTTCGGTGCCGCGTTCTGCGAAGCGAGCGGGCCACGGCTCGTCCGGACGACCGGCACCGATCCCGCACTCGTCGACCTCGCCACGCGGAACGTCCAGGCGATCGGGTGCGGCCACGCCTTCCTCGTCGTGCTCGGCAACGCGTACCCGGTCAACGTCCTCGACGCCGTGCGCCGGATTCCGGAGGTCTGCCGGATCTACTGCGCGACCGCCAATGCGCTGGAGGTGATCGTGGCGGAAACCGGACAGGGGCGGGGCGTGCTCGGCGTCGTCGACGGCGAGCCTCCGCTCGGCGTCGAGGGTCCGGACGACGTCGCCGCGCGCCACGCGCTGCTCCGGAAGATCGGGTACAAACTGTGATCCGGTGAGTGGCGGGGGAGCGCCCGGAGTGACCACGCCCACCGATCCCCGCGATCGCTTCAAGCAGGAGGCGGCGCTCCGGGCGGTCGCGGACGAGGTGCGCGACGGCATGGTGGTCGGGCTCGGCACCGGAACTACGGTCGCGTTCGTGCTGCGCGAACTCGGGCGACTGGTCCGGGAGCGAGGGTGGCGGATTCGGGGCGTGCCGACGTCCGAGCGCACTGCGGCCGAGGCCCGGCGCCTGGGGATCGCGCTGACGACGCTGGACGAAATCCCCGACGTCGTGCTGGACGGCGCGGATCAGGTTGACCCCGCCCTCCACCTCGTGAAGGGCGGGGGCGGCGCGCACGTCCGTGAGAAGCTGGTGGCGCTGTCGGCGCGCCGTGTCGCGATCGTGGCCGACTTCACCAAGTCGGTGGGGCGCCTGCGCGGACCGATCCCGCTCGAGGTCCTGCCGTTTGCCCTGCCGTGGGTGCTACGCGTGCTCCCCGACCGGATGCCGGGCTGCGTTCCCGCGGTCCGCCTGCGGGATGGGCAACCGGCACGGTCCGACAACGGGAACCTGTTGGTGGATCTCGCCTGCGGGCCGCTCGACGATCCCGCCGCGGTCGGCGCGTGGCTCGACGGCGTTTCCGGCGTCGTTGACCACGGACTGTTCATCGGTGTGGCCGACGTGGTCTACCTCGCCGGCCCTGAGGGATTGAGACGCCTTGAGGCCTGCCGGAACCCATGACGCCGCTCGGAGGGCAGTGGCCCGCGCTGCTCCATCCCCTTAACCAACGTCTCTTGGCGCTTCCGCCGGGCGTGCTCGTGCTGTTCGTGGTATGGACCCTGGTCTGGAAGGGCATCGCCCTGTGGCGCTCCGCGCGTGCAGGGCAGCCGGCGTGGTTCGTGGTGCTCCTGATCGTGAACACGGTCGGCATTTTGGAGATCGTGTACCTGGTCTTGTTTGCGCCCCGCCGACCGCCGGACCTGCAGTCTGGGGCACGGGAGGGAGGGGGCGCGCCCGCCGCGTGATTCAGCGCCGCTCGCGGCCAACGGCAGCCTCGACGTCTGATCTTCGCCGGTCATCGTTAAGAAATCGTCGAAAGATCGTCACAATCCCGCAATATTCGGATTGCCTAAACACCGGTTCGATGCTAGTATGATCTGCACCGATGGGACGGTTCTTGGCAAATCAAGCCGCCGCGGAGTTCCGGGCGCGGGGGCTCAAGGTCACGGCACAACGGATGGCGGTATTCGGCGCCCTTGAGCGGGCCGCAGGCCATCCGACGGCCGAGGAACTGCACGGGGACGTGCGTGAAGCCGTGCCGGGTTTCGCGCTCAAGACCGTGTACGCGATTCTGCGCGAGCTCTCCACGCTCGGGTTTGTCGAGACCCTTCCGCTTCCTTCCGGCGCGATGCGCTGGGAAACCAACACCACGCCCCACGCCCATTTTGTGTGCAACGGCTGCCGCCGCATCATTGACCTGCCGATCGATCCGATGACGTTGCTCTCCCTTGCGCAGCGCACGAGCCGCCGCCTCCGCATGTTGCGGCCCCACCTGCTCGTCCGCGGGCGCTGTGACCGGTGCCCCCGGCCCTGACCGCCAAGTCGCCGCTCGGCTCGCGTCCGTCACCGTAACGGTAGACTTCCGAGGAACACCTCCATCTCCACCCAGAGGGTGCGCCGCGCCTCCCGCGTATGCTCGGGCGCGGACGGCCTCGAGGGGAGGTTGCCGAAGCGGTTGACCGGTCGATCCCGAACGTGTAGGCTGGAGGTATCCCCCCCCATGGGGGGAGGGAGGTGCATCGTGCCGAGGACAACCGTAGCCGTGGGCACCCGGGAGAAGGACGCCATTCTGGCCCGTCTGCGCACCGTCGAAGGGCACCTGCGCGGCATCGTCAGGATGGTGGAAGACGACGCGTACTGCGTCGATGTGATCAAGCAGACCAAGGCTGTGCAGCGCGCGCTCGACAAGGCGAACGCGCTGTTGCTCGAACGACACTTGAACCACTGTGTCAGCGCGGCGATCCGCTCCGACGATCCGCGTGAGCGGGAACGTGTGATCTCGGAGCTACTCGTTGTGTTCGAGAACGGCCGTCAGGGGTAGGCCGGTGGGGGAACGGGCGGCGCTAGAGTTGCCGATCGAGGGGATGACCTGCGCCTCGTGCGTGCGGCGCGTCGAGCGGTCGCTTGCGAAGGTGCCGGGCGTCGAACGGGCCACGGTCAACCTCCTGACCGAGTCTGCACGCGTGGTGTTTGACCCGGCAGTCGCGACCGATTTCCAGTTGCGCGGTGCGGTTGAGCGCGCAGGGTACCACGTCGGGGTGGAAGATCACGCGCCGGGGACAGCCGAGTCGCGCGCCCCGATTCCCGGGCGCGTGCCGGAGGGTGCGGCCGCGTCGTCGCAGCCCGCGGCGGCGGCTCCCGCCGGCGACGCGCGCGACGTGGCGCAGCGGCGCCAACTCGACGAGCTTCG
>DASQGM010000268.1:0-2097 GCA_035632615.1 bacterium
TGGCGGCCGCGGGGGCGGTGCTCGCGTTCGGTTCGGACTCGCCGGTGGAGACGATGGACCCGCTGGCCGGGATCCATGCGGCGGTGACGCGGCAGGACGCGACGGGGCAGCCGGCCGAAGGATGGCATGCCGACGAGCGGATCACGCCGGAGGCGGCGGTCGGTGCGTACACGTGGGGCGCTGCGCAGGCGGCACGGGCGGAGGGAACGGGGCGGATCGCCGCCGGATGCCATGGTGATTTCGTGATGCTCACGCACGACCTGTTCGCCGAGAGCGACCCGATGCGGATCCTTGATGCGCGGGTGGCATTGACCGTGGTCGGAGGAGAGATCGTCTACGGCGGCGGAGGCTGAACGGCAAGGATTGGGCGGCTCACAACGGGGCAAGGCAGAGCGCGTCAGTGCGGTACGCTGGTGGGGTGTTGAGGCCGCTGTCACCCGTCCTCGTCTCCGTCGCACTGTTGCTGGCCAGTTGCAGCGGCGGGGGCAAGCCTTCGACGACGCCGACGGCGATCAGGACGCCGACCGGCTCCGCGGCCACGGCGACCGTGGTGGCAACACCCGCACCGGTACCGGCGCGGCCGGCAGCACTGGCGGACTACGCACGCGCGGCGGCACAGTACCTCACTGCGTCGCCGGCGGCGGTCCGGGAGTGCCTCAAGAGCCTGTACGAAGCGTGGCAGATGCCACTGATCTCTCCCGGCAGTGGATGTCGCACGGCAAACGTCGATGGGGACGCGGAGAACGAGATCGTCGCGGTGTTCAGCGCGGAGGCGCCCGGGTCAGGTGGCGCCCCGAGCAGCGAATTCGTCGTGGCGCTGCTGGACCACGGAGCAAGCGGGTATAGCGTGGCGTATAGCTCCGGGATCCAGCAGACGGCGCCACCCGGGAGCACGCAACCGATCGACCCGGTACTCGCGGCAGGCGATATCGTTGGCGACGGCGCGGGTGCGCTCGCGTACGTGACATCGTCGTGCGTAGGGGGAATCTGCACGCAGCAGGTGCACGTGGTGCGCGGGACGCCGGCAGGATACGTCGACCTGGCGCCGGCGGGTGGGATCACGATGGTGATGGCCACCGACATCAAGGTGACCGGCGCCAACGGCACGGGACCGAAGCAGATCGTGCTGACCGGGGGCGGGCCGGGCGACGCGACGACCGGGCCACGGCGGCCACAGACCGAGGTGTGGTCCTGGAACGGGACGGTGTACGCGCTGACGTCGACGACGACGGCACCATCGCCGTACCTGTACCACGCGATCGTCGACGCGGACGGACTGTTCACGGCCGGGAAGTACGCGGCGGCGGCGGCGGCGTACCTGGCGACGGTGGGCAATACGAGCCTGCAGACGTTTTATCCCGCGAAGAACGAGCGGCCGGAGTTGGAGGCGTATGCGCTGTTCCGCGCCGGAGTGGCAACGCTGATGGCGGGAGGCGATCGGACGTCGGCGGACGGCTACCTGACGCGCGCCAACGGGTACAGCGGGACGCTCAACCGCCAATTGGCCGGGTCCTTCGAGGCGGCGTACGCGGCGAAGGGCGAGGTAAGCATCGGGTGCAGCGCCGTGCGAGAGGACGTGCAGGCGAACCTCTCCGAGTACGCGCGATTCTGGGACTTCGGTACCAGCAACCCGGCGTTCGCTCCGAACGCGGTCTGCCCGTTCTGATTTCCGGCGTCCTTGACGGGCGAGGGCACGGCCCCGATCCTGACCGCGTGAGTGAACCGGCCATCCGCATCGAGGGGCTGACGAAGTCCTATGGGCGCGTCCAGGCGCTTGCCGGGGTCGATCTCTCGATGCCGGCGGGATCGATCTTCGGCTTCCTGGGACCGAACGGGGCGGGGAAAACGACGACGATCAAGATCCTGCTGGGGCTGACGCTACCAACGTCGGGCCGATGCTGGATCGGCGGCGTGCGTGTGGAGCAGTACCGGGCGGAGTCGCGCAGCGAAGTTGGATACCTGGCGCAGGATCCATCGTATCCGCGGTGGATGACGGGGCGGGATGTCCTGGAGTTCGTGGGGCGACTGTACCCGCGGGCGGCGCGGCCGGTGGCGGCACGCACGGCCGAAGCGCTGCAGCTCGTGGACCTGGAGGGG
>DASQGM010000269.1:0-9361 GCA_035632615.1 bacterium
CAAATGGATGTGCGTGTTCAGAAGCCCGGGGCTCAGATAATGATCGGAGAGATCGATCTCGCGCCAGTCGTGCCCGGGAAAATCGCGTGCGAGATCCGCCTCGGTGCCCACAAACCGGATGGTGCGATCGTCCACCGCTACGACACGCGTGAGCACCTGTCCCGGCGGGTCGAGGAAGACGCCCTCATTCCTGATCAGGTACATCCACCCGCCCCTTACGTCGTCTGACGTCTCGGATTGAAGAGGTCGCTCAGCCCGTCGCCCAGCACGTTCAACGATAGCACGGTCAGGGCGACGGCGAACCCGGGCAGCGCGACAAGCCACGGCGCCTGCTGAAAGATCGCCCGCGCCTCGCCGAGGATGTTGCCCCAACTTGCGCTCGGCGGTTGGATGCCGACGCCGACGAAGCTCAGGCCGGCCTCGCCGAGAATGGCGTATGCGAACAGGAACGTCTGCTGGACCACCAGCGGCGGCAGCAGTCCCGGAAGGAGATGGCGGAACACGATGCGCAGCGGCGAGGCGCCCAGCGACTGCGCCGCCTCTACGTAGACCACATCCCTCAGAACGAGCGCCTCTCCGCGCACGATCCTGGCGGTGCGCGGAACGTAGACGAACGACAGCGCAATGACGACGTTCATGGCGGAGTTGCCGAGGCTGGCCAGAATGGCCAACGCCAGCAGCAGTGGCGGGAACGCCATCATCACGTCCAGGAACCGCATGACGTAGTGGTCCAGACGCCGGTTGGCGCCGGACACGAGGCCGAGGAGGGCGCCGGCGACGCCTGTGGCGAGCATCGTCAGCAGACCGATCAACAAGCTGTTTCGTCCTCCGGCCAGCAGCCGGGCCGCCAAGTCGCGACCGAGTGCGTCCGTGCCCAGCACGTGGTGCGACGAGGGCGGCGTCAGGATTGCCGCGTAGTCCAGCTCGTTCGGATCCACTCGATACACCAGCGGGCCGGCCACGGTGATCAGCACCACGAGCACGAATAGCGCCGCGCCGCACTTCGTGGCTGGGCTGGTCTTGAGGGCGCGACGCGGCTGCGCCGGCCCCGCGAGCGTGCCAGAGGGGGTGGCGTCGTGATCGGGTACGCTCCGCGCTTCCCCAGACGACAGTTCGCGGTGAACCAGGTCGCGGCTCTCAGCGTCGGTGCCGAACTCCAACTCATGAAGCAACGCGATCAGGCTTGCCTTGTGCGCGATCGGGTTCGCCTCAATCCGCCTGAGCTTCACGAGCGCTCCCGGACGCCGTCTCGCGACCCAGGTTGTAAGGCGGGCCCACCCTGCGGGAGTCTCGCCGGTCGGGCCCAGGACGGCCAACTCGGCGAGTACGTCCTGCGCAAACTTAGTCAGGTCGTCCATTCTCTCTCCGCGACGGGTAGAACCCTGGTCAGCCTGGGGATCCCGTGCCTTTGATTAAGGACAACTCCACCGTGCGGTCCCGTTCCGCCTGGGAGGCTGGTGGCCCGCCTTGCCATGCTCCTACGTTTCAAACTATCTTTGTTGGCATAGGTATGCCATCGGGCGGACGGTGTATTCGATGCGCCGACATGCATCCGGTGATCACCGAGGGCTGGCGTGCGCGTCAGGTCAGGCTGGCCCCTTGTCGGGTGGGCGGGAACAGGACCCTGCGACGTGCACCGGTCGATTCTCGGTCAAGGTCTTGCCCGAGGCGGTTCCTGGTGGCACGTGGTCTTCTCAGGACCGGTTCTGCACGCCCGACGCCGAGGCGCAGACGGTGAACCCTTACAGCACCAGTAGGTGGCACGGCGAAGTGGTCACGTTGCAGCGTCGTGGCTGACTTGTTCGTGAGTCGGCAGGTTACATTGCCAGTTTGCCGAAGATGCGGGCAGCGAAGTCAACCCAGTTACTTGACAAACGAACATATGTTTGGTACAGTAAGGCGAACTTAACTACCTCAAAACTATCCCATCGCGCCAGGAGGAAACGCAGCATGAACGAGCGGCAGCGGGCCCTTGATCTCGCCCTCACCCAGATCGAAAAACAGTTCGGCAAGGGGTCCATCATGAAGCTTGGCGAGCACCAGGCCAAGCTGACTGCGGACGTGATTTCCACGGGTGCGCTGGCGCTGGACATAGCTCTTGGTGTGGGCGGGGTCCCGCGTGGGCGTGTCGTGGAGATCTACGGCCCCGAATCCTCCGGCAAGACCACGCTAGGATACCATATCATTTCCGAGGCGCAACGCGCGGGCGGTGTCGCTGCGTTCATCGACGCAGAGCACGCGCTCAATCCCGAATACGCACACAACGTCGGGGTGGACATCGACAACCTCCTGATCTCGCAACCGGATTCCGGCGAGCAAGCGCTCGAGATCGCGGAGATGCTGGTGCGTTCGGGCGCGATCGACGTCGTCGTGGTTGACTCGGTGGCGGCACTGGTGCCTCGGGCCGAGCTAGAAGGGGAGATGGGCGACGCGCATGTGGGTCTGCAGGCCCGGTTGATGTCCCAGGCCCTTCGGAAGCTCGTCGGCGCCATCAGTAAGTCGCGCACGACGGTGATCTTCATCAACCAGCTTCGCGAGAAGGTCGGCGTGATGTACGGGAACCCCGAGGTCACCACCGGCGGCCGCGCGCTCAAGTTCTACGCTTCGATGCGAATAGAGATTCGACGCATCGAGTCGATCAAATCCGGCGATCAGGTGCTGGGCCAGCGAGTGCGGGTCAAAGTGGTCAAGAACAAGCTCGCCGCGCCGTTCCGCGATGCGGAGTTGGACATCATTTTCCCGCGCGGGATCAGCAGGGCGGGAAGCTTGCTCGACGTGGCCACGGCGCAGGGCATCGTCACCCGGACCGGCACGTGGTTCGCCTACAAGGACATGAAACTCGGGCAGGGCCGGGACAACGCGCGCGAGTTCCTCGAGTCCAACCCGGAGCTGGCGAAGGAGATCGCGGAGCGGACGCGCGAGAAGGTCGGCCTGACGCGCACGGCCCCGCCGGCGGATGATCCTGCGCCGGAGGTGCACTCGAACGGAGACGCGAGGCTGGCGTCACGCGACGGGCACCCGCCGGTGCCGGCGAAGGGAGTTCCTGCCCGGGCTCCGCGATGAGGCATCGGCGCGCCGGCGTCGGCTGCGGCGTGGGGTCCAGGCCCGGACACCGTGGGGGTAAAGAAGCCACCCATCTGTTCGCGCCCTGACCATGCCGATTGTCGTGAGCATCCGGGGCGGTGGCCGGATCTCGGGTGCGGCCGGACCGTCGAGGGGCGCGTGGGGCGGAGAGCGACGCGTCGTTGTGCTCGATGACGGGCGCGCGCTCCGCGTGGACGCCGAGGAGCTGGCCCGCCACGGGATCGCCTCGGGTGAGGCGATCCCGGGTGACTTGGCAGAGCAACTTGAAACACACGGTCTGTACGTCCGCGCAAGGGACCTCGCGGTCCGACTGCTGTCGATCCGTTCCCGCAGCGCTTCGGAGTTGAGACTCAAGTTGCGGCAGCGCGGCACACCGGATGCGCAGATCCGCGCGGTGATCGACGACCTGACGCGGGTCGGGTATCTGGACGATCTGGCCTTTGCCCGCGGGTGGGTCGCGGCGCGGCTTGGCCGGCGGCCGTGCGGCGCGCCGCGGCTCCGGCGCGAGTTGCGCGAGAAGGGTGTCGCGACTGCGCTGGTCGAGCAGGCGATCCGGGAGGCCTATGGCGAAGAAGATCCATCCGTGGCAGAGGAACGCTACGCTCGGGCCCTGGTGGAACGCCGTCTGCGTGTGTATCGCCATTTGTCTCCCGGCGTTCGGGCTCGACGCCTCGCCGGACTCCTTGAACGGCAAGGGTTTTCCACGCGGACGATCATCCGCGTGCTGCGCGCGGCGGGTCGACCTGGCGTGACAGGGGACGTCGATGAGTAGTCGCCGTGGGAGCCGGCACGGGCCTGATCAGCTCGGGCTCGGACTCGCCGAGGCACTGGAACGCGACGCGCCGCCGGCGGGACCCGATGCTGTGCCGTCCGCGCCGGGTGACGGCGGGGCGTCCAATGCGCCTCGGTCAGGCCGCGCCGTGCCGAGCGCGGATGGCCGCGGCGTTCCGGAGGCCGAGTCCGCGGCGAACGGCGCGGCGGCGGCCGTGGCGGACCTTCCCGCGCCTCCCGTCCCGACGAGCGAAGCGGTGCTCGACGGCCTGACGGGGCAGCAGCGCGAGGCGGTGGTCCATGCCGAGGGGCCGCTCCTGATCGTCGCCGGCGCGGGAACGGGAAAGACGACCGTGATTACCCGCCGCATCGGCCATCTGATCACATCACGCCTCGTCCGTCCCGAACAGGTTCTCGCCCTCACGTTCACCGACCGCGCGGCCGCGGAAATGGAAGAGCGCGTCGACCGGCTCGTCCCGTACGGATACACGCAGGCGTGGATCAGCACGTTCCATGCGTTCGGGGACCGGGTCCTCCGGGATCACGCGCTGCACCTCGGCCTGCCTCCCGACTTCCGGGTGCTGAACCGCGCCGAGCAGGCGATCTTTATCCGGGAGCGGTTGTTTGAGTTCCCGCTGGATCATTTCCGCCCCCTGGGTGATCCGGCGAGATACGTGGACGCGCTGATCGGGCTCATCAGCCGGGCCAAGGACGAGGACATCACGCCGGAGGAGTACGCCGCCTACGCGGACCGACTCGCGGCGAGCGCGGCCGCCCAACCGGACGACTCCGTGCTTGCTGACCACGCACGGCAACAGCGCGAGCTCGCCGCCGCGTACCGCGTCTATCAGGACCTGCTGGCCAAAGACGGACGCCTGGACTTCGGCGACCTGATCGTGCTGACGATTCGGTTGTTGCGGGAACACCCGGACGTGTTGCAGCGGTATCAGGAGCAGTTCCACCACATTCTCGTCGACGAGTTCCAGGACACCAACTACGCGCAGTTCGAGCTGGTGAAACTGCTGGCCGGCGCGCGCCGCAATCTCACGGTCGTCGCGGACGACGATCAGGCGATCTATCGCTTTCGGGGTGCGTCGTACAGCAACATCACCTTTTTCACCGAGACGTACGCCGACGCGCGGACGGTCGTGCTCACCCAGAACTACCGGTCCACGCAGTTCATTCTGGACGCGGCGTATCGTCTCATCCGCCACAACGATCCGGACCGGCTCGAGGTGCGCGTCGGGATCGACAAGCGCCTGGAGGCGGTCGCCGGGCCGGGCACGCTGCCGCGACACCTGCACTACGAGTCCCTCGGCGCCGAGGCCGACGGCGTCGCGGACCGGATCGCCGAGCGTGTCAAGGCCGGCGCGTGGCAGTACCGTGATGTGGCGCTCCTGGTGCGTGCGAATAAGGACGCCGACCCGTTTCTCCGGGCCCTCAACATGCGCGGCATCCCGTTCCAGTTCTCCGGCACGCGGGGCCTCTACGACCGCGAGGAGATTCGCCTCCTTACGTCGTTCCTCCGGGCGCTCGCCCACCCGGAGGACAGCCTGTCGCTGTACCACCTGAGCGCCTCGCCGCTCTATGGCGTGCCGGAGGCGGACCTCGCCGCGTGCATGAGCTACGCAAGTCGCAAGCGGCGCCCCCTGGCCCACGTGTACCGGCACCTCGCGCGAATCGAGGACCTCGAACTGTCGCGCGAAGGCCATGCGGTGATCGACCGGCTGGTCGACGACCTCGATGAGATGAGCCGGTTGGCACCGCGATACCCAACGGGACGCGTGCTCTATGAATATTTGGTGAATCGGACGGGCTTCATCGGCCGCCTCGCGTCGTCCGACCGGCCGGAGGACGAACACAAGGTCGCCAACATCGCCAAGTTTTTCGATCTCGTCGCCCGGTTCGGCGACGTGGCGTCCGTGGACCGTCTCCCCGCCTTCGTTGCATACCTGGATCTGCTGATCGAGGCGGGCGACGACCCGCCGACCGCGGACGTGGACGGGGAGGCGGACGTGGTGCGCGTGCTCACGATCCACAAGGCGAAGGGGCTGGAGTTCCCCGTCGTGTTCCTCCTGAGCGTCGTCACGGACAAGTTCCCGTCGCGGGCGCGCCGCGAGCCGCTTCCGCTGCCGGACGCGCTCATGAAGGATCTGCTGCCGAGCGGAGACTTCCACGTGCAGGAGGAGCGCCGGCTCTGCTACGTTGGGATGACCCGGGCCAAACGCGAGCTCTACCTGACGAGTGCCTCCGACTACGGCGGCGCTCGGCCCCGCAAGGCGAGCCGGTTCGTGCTGGAGGCGCTCGACGTGCCCCGGGTGCCGCCCGAGACGGTGCGGACGACCGCGGCGCAGGCGGTGGAGCGGCACGCGCCGCCGGTCGAGCCGGACGTCCCGTCGCTGATCCCGCTCGGCGACGATGCCGTGCTGCAGTTGTCGTTCCGGCAGGTCGACGACTATATGACCTGTCCCTACAAGTACCGGTACATCCACCTGCTGCGGGTGCCCGTGCTCCGCGACCACCGGGTCGCCTACGGGTCCGCGCTGCACGACGCGGTGCAAGAGTACAACCGGCGGCGCGCGAGGCACCAACCGGTGACGGCGGACGACCTGATCGCCCACTTCGAGCGCGCGTGGGTCAACGAGGGATTTCTCAGCCGCGAGCACGAGGATCAACGGATGGAGGCGGGCCGCGACGCGCTCCGGCGGTTTTTCGAGTTCCAGCAGGCGAGCGACACGACGCCCACGTTCGTCGAGCGCGAGTTCCGTTTCCCCGTGGGGCCGAATCTTCTTCGCGGGCGGTGGGATCGGGTCGACCTCCGTGGCGCCGAGGTCGTGATCATCGACTTCAAGAGCACGGACGTGCGCACGCAGCAGGACGCGGACCGGCGCGCGAAGGACAGCGAGCAGCTCTCCATCTACGCGCTCGCCTACCTGGAGGTGTTCGGGCGTCTCCCCGATCGTGTGGAGCTGCACTTCCTCGGGCGCGAGGTCATCGTCGGGCAGGCCCGCAAGACCGAGGCGGACATCGACGCCGTTCGCGCAATGATCCTCAAAGCCGCCGCGGGCATCCGCGCGCAGCAGTTCCTCGCCACTCCCGATCCGTATCGCGCGTGCCCGTACTGCGCGTTCAACCAGATCTGTCCGTTCACGGCCGCTCCGGAATGAGCGTGCGCCTGCTGCACACGTCGGACGTGCACCTCGGTGCGACGTTCAAAGTCCTCGGGGACCGCGGTGGCGACCAGCGCAGGCAGCTCCAGCGGACGTTCGCCAACGTCGTGGGGCTGGCGATCCAGGAGCGCGTCGACGTCGTGCTGATCGCGGGCGATCTCTTCGACTCCGTCGCTGCGGCCCGCCTCCAGGCGCCGTTCGCCGCCGAGCAGTTGGGCCGGTTGGGCGACGCGGGCATCCCGGTGTGTGCGATCGCGGGGAACCACGATCCGCTGGGGGCGGGCAGCGCGACGATCTGGCAGGGGCTCGCGGCGCGGTGTCCGCACGTGGTCGTCTTCGGGCCGGCCCCGGAGGCGCGGGTGTTTCCCGAGCGGGATCTCACGGTGATCGGGCGGTCGGTGCAGGACCGCCTGTCCTCGGACAGCCCCCTCGCGGGCCTGTTGGGCGCGGGGCCGGCGCCCGCGGGCGATGGGGGTGCGCCGCCCTCGGCGACGGGCAAGCCGGGCTCGCGGCGCACGCGACACGTGGTCGGCCTGTTCCACGGGAGCGTGCAGCGTCCCGATTTCGAGACCAAGTTCGGCCTGATTACACCGGAGGAGATCGCCGGCAGCGGTGTCGACTACCTCGCGCTTGGCGACTGGCATTCGACGCAGAACGTGTCGACCGGCGCGGTCTCGGCGTGGTACAGCGGCGCACCCGAGATGATCGGCGTGGATGAGACGGACTCGGGCAACGTCTGCCTTGTGACGGTGCAGGGGCCGGGGCAGGTCGAGGTCGTGCCCCGCAGGGTCGGCAGGCGGCGGGCCGCGGCGATGACGGTCGACTTGGCGACCGCCGGCGGCCCGGACGCGGCCGCGCGGATGATCCGCGAGCGGGCGGACGGCGATCTTGCGCTGGTCGTGACGCTCACGGGGCTCGTCGGGCTGGTCGACCACGTCATGGCCGATCGGCTCCGCGAAGATCTGGCGCCCGAGTTTTTCCGCCTCGAGATCCGGGACGAGTCGCACCTGCGCCCGGAAGTCGTCGATCCCGCGCAGTACTCGGAGAACACGGTCCTCGGTCGGTTTGTGCGGCAGATGCACGACCAGATAGCCGGACGCGGGGGCGAGGACCGTGCAGTCGCGGAAGAGGCGCTAGCCTACGGGGTGGCGCTGCTCGAAGGGAAGACGGAGATCCTCGGATGATCATTCGGCGCGTCCGGATCCGCCGATTCCGCAAACTGCTCGATCAGACCCTCGAGTGCAGCCCCGGCCTGAACGTGATCCGCGGCCGGAACGACGCCGGGAAGTCCACCGTGCACCTCGCGTTTTCCGCGGCGCTCTTCCCGATCCGCCCGTCCGAGGCCCGTTCGTTTGGGCCGTGGGGCAGCGACGACGGGCCCGGGGAGATCACGCTCGAGTTCGAGGCTGGCGGGAACCGGTACACGCTGCACAAGGACTTCGCGTCGCGCAGGGTCTCGCTCACCGGCGGCGCGCGCCCGTCGGACAATCCCAAGGAAGTCGAGCGGCAGGTCGGGGAGGTGCTGGGGTTCCAGAACCTCGGACTGTTCCGCGCGACCGCGCACATCGGCCAGTGGGAGCTCGCGCAGGTGCAGAAGGAGAAGGAGATGATCGGGACGCGCCTGTCCGCGATCATGACCGGCGGTGACGAGGACGCGGCGCGGGTGCTCAAGTTGCTGGACGACCGGATCCGGAAGATGGAACTCGGTCTCCGGCGCCCGTCCAACGTGCCCGGCCCCCTGAAGCGGGACGACGATCGCATGCGTCACCTGACGGCCGAGCAGCAGCGGCTCGGCGCGGAGGTCGCGGCGATCGAGCAGGCGGCCGCCGACCGCACGCGCATCGCGGCCCGCATCACGGCGCTCGAGCAGCAGGTCAAGGAGGACGGGGAGCTCGTGCAGGCCAACCGCGATCTCCTCGACCTCGACCGGCGGGGGGAGGCGCAGCGGCGGCGCGTCCTGGAGCTGCGGTCGCTGTCGGAGCGGCTGGACGGGGCCACCCGGGAGCTCGGGGCGGCCGGTCGAGATCCGTTGCTCGGGGTGCCCCTCGCACCGGACGTGGTGCAGACGCTTCAGACCGCGTCCCTGCGGGCCGAGATGCTGAACCAGGAGGCCCTCAACGCCGATCGGTCGACGGGATCCGCGGACGCGGACGGCGCGCGCCAGCCCGGGACGCATTCCGCCGGGAGCTCCGCGGGCGCGGGGTGGTCGCCGGTCGGGCTCGCCGTCGCGGCGGCGGCAGCCATCGGCGGTGTGGGACTCGTGCTGGGCCACGACGTGGGATGGGGACTCGGCGCGTTGGTCCTTGCGATCGTCCTGGGCGGCGCGTCGGCGGCAG
>DASQGM010000270.1:0-2411 GCA_035632615.1 bacterium
CGGGCGGGATGTACGACGACGAGGCGCCCGGTGCCGGCATCATCACCGGGATCGGCCGGGTGTCAGGACGGGAATGCGTGATCGTGGCCAACGACGCCACGGTCAAGGGCGGCACGTACTATCCGCTCACGGTCAAGAAGCACCTCCGCGCCCAGGAGATCGCGCTCGAGAACCGGCTCCCGTGCATCTACCTCGTGGACTCCGGCGGCGCGTTTCTGCCGTTGCAGGCCGAGGTCTTTCCGGACCGCGACCACTTCGGGCGGATCTTCTTCAACCAGGCCCGGCTCTCCGCCAAGGGCATCCCGCAGATCGCCGCGGTGATGGGGTCCTGCACCGCCGGCGGCGCGTACGTGCCGGCGATGTCGGACGAGGCCGTGATCGTGCGGGGCACCGGCACGGTCTTCCTCGGCGGGCCGCCGCTCGTGCGCGCCGCGACCGGCGAGGAGGTGACCGCCGAGGAGTTAGGGGGCGCCGACGTGCACTGCCGCCGCAGCGGCGTCACGGACCACCTGGCGGTGGACGACGCGCACGCGATCACGATCGTGCGGGAGATCGCGGGCACGCTGAACCGCGTGAAGACGCCCGCGTTGGACCTCGCCGCGTCCGAGGACCCCCGGTACGACCCGCGCGAGCTGTACGGCGTGCTGCCCCGCGACCTCCGCCGCCAGTTCGACGCCCGCGAGGTGATCGCCCGGGTCGTCGACGGGAGCCGGTTCCACGAGTTCAAGGCGCTGTACGGCACGACGCTCGTGACGGGGTTCGCGCGGATCCACGGGATCCCCGTCGGCATCGTCGCGAACAACGGGGTGCTGTTCGTCGAGAGCGCCGAGAAGGGCGCGCACTTCATCGAGCTGTGCGGGCAGCGGCGGATTCCGCTCGTGTTCCTCCAGAACATCACGGGGTTCATCGTCGGCCGCGAGTACGAGGCCGCGGGGATCGCACGCGCCGGCGCGAAGATGGTGCACGCGGTCGCGACGTGCGGCGTGCCCCGGCTGACCGTGATCATCGGGGGGTCGTACGGCGCCGGCAACTACGCGATGTGCGGGCGGGCGTACGCGCCTCGGTTTCTCTGGATGTGGCCGAACGCCCGGATCTCGGTGATGGGCGGCGAGCAGGCGGCGGCGGTGCTGGCCACGATCAAGCGCGACCAGCGCGCGCGCGACGGGGACACGCTCAGCCCGGCCGAGGAGGCCTCGATCACCGCGCCGGTGCTGGCGAAGTACGAGGAGGAGGGCAACGCGTACTACAGCACGGCGCGCCTGTGGGACGACGGCGTGATCGATCCCGTCGATACGCGTACGGTGTTGGGGCTCGCGCTGTCCGCCACCCTCAACGCGCCGGTCCGCGGGATGCGGCCCGGCGTGTTCCGCATGTAGCGCCGATGCGGACCGTGTTGGTCGCCAATCGTGGCGAGATCGCCGTGCGTATCATCGGCGCGTGCCGCGAACTGGGTCTTCGGACGGTCGCGGTGTACGCCGATCCCGACCGGGACGCCCTCTATCCGCGGCTGGCCGACGACCGGGTGGCCCTGGGCGCCTCCGACGCGCTGGACACCTACCTACACGTCGGCCGCCTGCTCGACGCGGCGCGGCGCTCGGGCGCGGACACGGTGCACCCGGGGTACGGATTTCTCGCGGAGTCGGCCGCGTTCGCGGCGGCGGTGCGCGAGGCGGGGCTCGTGTGGGTCGGGCCGCCGGCGGAGGTGATCGCGCGCGTCGGTGACAAGGCGGAGGCGCGTCGGCTCGCGCAGCGGGCGGGCGTCCCGGTGGTCGCGGGCTGTGACACCCAGGACGCGTCGGACGCGGAGCTGGCGGCCGCAGCTACCCGGATCGGGTTCCCGCTGATGATCAAGGCCGCCGCAGGCGGCGGCGGCCGAGGGATGCGGCGCGTGGACGCGGCCGGCGACCTCCCGGCCGCGCTCGCGTCGGCCCGGCGTGAGGCGCGGGCGGCGTTTGGCCGAGACGCGCTGTTGGTCGAGCGCCACCTCGACGAGGTACGCCACGTGGAGGTGCAGGTCCTGGCCGACGCTTCCGGGGCCGCAATGGCCCTCGGCGAGCGGGAGTGCAGCGTGCAGCGCCGGCACCAGAAGCTGATCGAAGAGTCGCCGTCGCCGTTCGTGACCCCGGAGCTGCGGTCGCAGCTCGAGCGCGCCGCCGTGGCGATCGCCGAAGCGGCCGGGTACGTCAACGCGGGCACGGTCGAGTTTCTGGTCGACGCCGATCACCGCTGGTACTTCCTGGAGGTGAACGCGCGCCTGCAGGTCGAGCACCCGGTGACCGAGATGGTAACGGGCGTGGACCTCGTCAAAGCGCAGCTTCACCTCGCCGCCGGTGACCGGCTGCCGCCGGCGGATGCCGGCGGGCGCTCGCGCGCCCCGCGGGCGCGGGGCCACGCGATCGAATGCCGGGTCT
>DASQGM010000271.1:0-4080 GCA_035632615.1 bacterium
CCCGCCACGCGTAGTCGCCGTCCACGCCCTCGCTCCACCCATCGAGGTCGCTGATCTCCTGCTGCTGCGAGATGCCGACGAGCGTGGAGGAGAAGTTCGGGCCCTCCGGCCGCAGCCACATCTCGTACGCGCTGTCGATGCACACCGGGTGCGGCGCCTCGATGGCCGGCGGCCGGCGGAACACGGCCACCTGGGTACGCATCGGCTGCAGCGCCGCGCGGACGCCGAGCGCCCGCAACATCGGCACCGTCCACGCGCCCCCGGCCACCACCGCCGCCGGCGCGGCGATCGCCCCGCCGCTCGTGGCCACCCCCACGACCCGGTCGCCCGCGGTCCGTACCGCCGTCACCTCGGTGCCGAGCCGCACGTCCGCGCCGAGCTCGCGCGCCCGCGCCAGGAACCCGTGCGTCGTGGCGACCGGATCGGCACACCCCGACTCGGGCTCGTAGGCGGCCACCGCCACATCGTCGACGTGCCAGCACGGCACGATGGCGCGCAGATCGTCGCGTCCCACCAGCGCGGTTTCGACGCCAAGCCCGCGCAGCATGGCGACGTTCGCGCGGAGCTTCGCGTCGTCGGCGGGGGCGACGAACCGTACCATCCCGGTCTTCACGAAGCCCGCCGACCCGGCGCCCACGACGTCGCCCCATCGCTGAAAGTATTCCAGGCTCGCGAACGCGAGCCGCGCCTCCGGCTCGTTCGTGTAGTGCATGCGCACCAGCGCGCCCGATTTGCCGGTCGCCCCCGCGGCCGGCCACCGCCGCTCGCAGAGCACCACGCGCTTTGCGCCGCGGGCCGCCAGGTGGAACGCCACGCTGGCGCCGACCACGCCTCCCCCGATGACGACCACGTCCGCCGTCGATGCCATGTGCGCCCCCTCACCACCCGATCGCGTACGACACCCGGCGCGGATCCGCGCCCCCACCGAGGACGCCCTCCGCCCGGTCGCGGACGACCGCGCAGAGCGAGCCGGCCTGCGGGGTCCACTCGGGCCACCCCGTGACGCGGTGCCCACGCCGGGCCAGATCCTGCGCGACGTCCGCGGGGATCCGCCCTTCCACGCACACCTTGCCCGGCTCGTAGGCGTGCGGGTGGCTGCTCAAAGGGAAACTGTACGTCGCCAGCCGCGGCGCCTCGATCGCCTGCTGCACATCGAGCCCGTAGTCCAGCACGTTCAAGAGAAACTGCACCATCGCCTGCGGCTGCACGTCGAGGCCCGGGGTTCCGTAGGCCATCACGACGTGCCCGTCCCGCATCACGAGACCCGGGTTCGGCGTCAGGCGCGGGCGCTTGCCGGGCGCCAGGCAGCTTGGGTGCCGGACATCGTCCCACGACTGCGAGCCGCGCGGCGAGATGATCAACCCGAGCCCCGGCACGACCGGGGCCCCGAACGCCGGATCGCTCGGCGTTGCGGAGAACGCGTTGCCGTCGGCGTCCACCACGCAGAGGTAGCTCGTGTCGGGAGGCGCGGGCCCCCGCGCCGGCACGGGGCGAGGCGCCCGCCCGGTCTCGACCCCGCCGGGCTCGTGACGCCACGCGTCGCCGGCCTCGGGCAGCCCGGGGCACGCCGCGTCCACGTCGATGCGGGCCCGCCATTCGGCCGCGTAGGCCTTCGACAGCAGCCCCGTCATCGGCACGCGCACGAACTCCGGATCGCCGTAGTATGCGTGACGGTCGGCGAACGCCGCCTTGAGCGCCTCGACGACGAGGTGCAGCACCGGCCCGGTGTTCCGGGGCATCGACGCGATGTCGTAGCCTTCGAGCACGTTCAGCGCTTCGAGCACGACCGGCCCCTGGCACCACGGGCCGCAGGCATACACCTCGTGCCCGCGGTACGTCGTCGAGTACGCGGGTTCCCGCCGCGCCCGAAACCCCGCCAGATCCTCCGCCGTCACGAACCCGCCCTGCTCCTGCGAGAACGCCGCCATCGCCCGGGCGACGTCGCCTCGGTAGAACAGGTCGCGCACGCGCTCGAGCCCCTCGTGCCGCCCCGACGCGCCGCGTTCGGCTTCGACCAGCCGGCGGAGCGTCCGGGCGAGATCCGCCTGCACCAACCGCTCCCCGACGCGCGGCGGGCGGCCGCGGCCGAGAAAGATCTCGCGCGACGACGGCCACGCGGCGATCTGCTGCGCGTGCTCCGCGATGTTGGCCGCGAGGTGGCGGTTCACGGGGAAGCCGCGCTCGGCCAGTTCGATCGCCGGGGCTGCCACGTCAGCGAACGGCATCGTCCCGTAGCGATCGAGCGCCTCCACCCAGGCGTCGAGCGCGGCGGGCATGACGGACGTCAGGATGCCCCGAAACGTCGTCACCTCGCGGCGGCGGAGGTCCTCGATCGTCGCCGCTCGAGGCCACCACCCGAGGCCGCTGATCGTGACCGTCTCCCGCGTGCGGGCCTGGTGCAGGATAATCGGCGCGACACCGCCGAGGTTCGTCATGTCGGGCTGGGCGACGTTGATGCAGAACCCGGCGGCCACGCCCGCGTCCACGACGTTCCCGCCGCACTCGAGCATCCGCACCGCGGCCGCGCTGGCGAGATAGTGGCCCGAGGCCACCATGTAGTGCGTTCCCAGTACGGGCGGGCGGTACGTGGAGAGCGGAGCGAATTGCACGGGCATCGTCGATCACCTCACCTGGTATTCGTGCTCATGCGCTGACACGCGCGGCCCGCCGGGTCGGCGACCGGTGCGCCGGCTCACCCGTCGGTCTGGGCAAGCGCCCCGGCGAGCGCCTCCGCCGGGTGGAGCGCCCGCCGACCGGTACCGTGCGTGATCTGCTGCCGGCACGAGGCCCCGGCGGCGACGACCACGGCGTCGGCCGGGGCGCCGCGCAGGACCTTGAACAGCACGCGCTCTCCCATCGCGAGCGACACGTCGTAGTGTTCGCGCTCCACCCCGAACGATCCGGCCATGCCGCAGCATCCCGAGTCGATCGGCTCGACGCGCCAGCCCGGCACCGACGTGAGCACCGCCACGGACGGACCGATCCCCACCATCGCCTTCTGGTGGCAGTGGCCGTGGAGCAGGACGCGGCGCTCCTGCCGCGCGTACGGCAGACGCGTCCCCGCGCCCTGGAGGGCGGCCAGGAACTCCTCGAACAGGTAGGTCTGCCGGGCGACCGCATCCGCGGCGGGGCCGGGCGCGAGGTCGGGGTACTCGTCCTTGAACGTCACCGCGCACGACGGCTCGAGCCCCACGATCGGGACGCCGTCGTCCGCGTACGGCCTGAGGCGCGCGACGTTGGTCTCGGCGAGCGCCCGCGCCTCGCGGAGCATCCCGTTCGAGATCATGGGCCGCCCGCAGCACTGCGTCGCCGCGAGTTCGACGCGACAGCCGGCGGCCTCCAGCAGCCGCACCGCGGCCTGGCCGATCGACGGGTAGTAGTACTCGGTGAACGTGTCCACGAGCAGCAGCACGCGGCCGTCCTTGGTGAGGCCCGCAGAGCCAGCACGGCCCGGTGTCTCGCGCGCGGCCGACGCGCGCCGGTGAACCGCGAACCACCGGCTGAAGCGGTGGCGGGCGAACGCCGGCAGCCGGCGGCGCGCGTCGATCCCGAGCCCGCGGTCGAGGGCCCACCGCACCGGGGCGCTCCGGAGCAGCCAGTTCGAGACCGGGGCGGTGGCGCACCCGAGCGGGCCCATCGCCGCGACCGAGCCGAACACGCGGGCGCGCGGCGGCAGTCCGTGGACGTCGTAGTAGTGGGCGAGGACCTCGTGCTTCAGCTTGGCCATGTCCACGTTGCTGGGACACTCGGCCTTGCAGGCTTTGCAGGCGATGCAGAGATCCATGACCTCGTACAGCTCCCGGCCCGTGAGCGCGTCCGCGGGCAGCCGGCCGGAGATCGCCGCGCGCAGCGCGTCGGCGCGGCCGCGCGTGCTGTGCGCCTCCTCCAGCGTCACCATGTACGAGGGGCACATCGTCCCGCCGCGCTGCTTGCGGCACGCCCCGACGCCGCTGCACAGCTCCACCGCGTTCGCGAATCCGCCGTCGCGGCTGAAGTCCTGGATCGTCGCGGGCTCCGTGGCGCGGTACGCGGGCCCGTATCGGAGGGACTCCGTCATCGGCGCGACGTCCACGATCTTGC
>DASQGM010000272.1:0-9562 GCA_035632615.1 bacterium
TCCGCAAACAACAACGCACTGTGCCCCCGGGTGTGTCCGGGAGTGTGCACCACCTCGGGCCGGCCGGGCACGTCAAGCGCTTCCCGATCCCCAAACGTACGCACCTGCCTGACCGGCTGGATTCTGGGCCCGTAGCGCGCAAAGTGCGCGAGGAGGCGATACGTCCCGCCGTACCGCAGGTAGGGTAGCATAGAGCCTTCGGGCTTTTGCACCACGCCGGTTCGCGCCGCCTCCGCGTCCGCCGCATGCACGTACACCGGCACGCCGAGCTCGCGGCGCCACCACTCCGCGAAACCCAGATGGTCCGCGTGCGCGTGCGTCAGCACGATCGCCTTGACATCCTGGAGAGTCCGCCCGATCAGGTGGAGGGCTTCGGGAAGTTGCGTGCGGTACTTGGGCAGCCCGGCGTCGACGACGGTCACGCCGTCACGCACGCTCACCAGGTACCAATTGACGAACGGCGTCCCGCATCGAAAGACGCCGGGTGCCACCTCGCTCGTCACGCCGTCCTCCTCCCGGAACCGTCGGCTCGCCGCCGCCCGGACGCGCCCCTTGTGCGAACCCCATCGCGTATTGCGCACACGCTGCGTCGATTCCCTGCGTGACCACCACGCCGGCGCGCGTCGCGGGGCATTTGGGAGCAGTGCCGGACGAGCTCGCACGGCCGCATGACCCGCCGGAGTCTGCCCCACATGCACCGAGATCGTGTATCATGCCCCTAGGACAGAGCGCCGGAGGCACAAGATGGCCGTCTGCTCCAAGTGTGGCAAAGAGTACAAGCCGGGCGCGAAAGGCTGGTACGGGCGCCTCGAGGGGCTGCCGCCCGGGGGGAGGGGAGAGGCTCCGCTCGCGCGCGTGCTGCTTTGCCCGGAGGACTTCGCCCGCATTCCGCAAGCCGCACGCATGGCCTGGCACGAATACATGGGCGCCACCGAGGGACCCACTCGGGAAAAACGCATCGGCCATCTGGGCGAGCCCTGACCGTGGCCCGCGCGGCCACTCGTTACACAACCGGGCCGGCGGCTCGCAGGGGTGGAACCGGGAAGGGCGAACTGACCGCTACGGCATTCCACCTACAAAGGGGGAATCTGCGATGACGGCACAGTTCACGCGCCGCGCACTGCTCCGCACCACGGCCGCGGCCGCGGGTGCGGGTCTGGCGACGCGCTACCTCGGCGCCGCGCCCGACGCCCTCGCCGCCGGCTCGATCCCGAACCCGGACACCG
This sequence comes from bacterium, assembly GCA_035632615.1. Lineage (GTDB taxonomy): Bacteria > Sysuimicrobiota > Sysuimicrobiia > Sysuimicrobiales > Segetimicrobiaceae > JAJPIA01. The sequence goes on from DASQGM010000272.1 coordinate 1,227, forward strand.
TGTTCTACGGCGTGTACTGGGAGCCCGTGAACCTCGATCCGCACGCGATCACGGACTGGGGCAGCATGTGGATGCTCGACAACATCTACGAGCCGCTCGTGCGGTACCAGACGAAGCAGGTGAACGGAAAGACCGTGGGGACCGCCGAAGTGGGACCGCACCTCGCCGAGAACGTCACCGTGTCGAAGGACGGCAAGGCGTACACGTTCCGGCTGCGTCAGGGCGTCAAGTTCCATTCGGGCGATCCGTTGACGGCCGACGTGGTCAAGTACTCGCTCACCCGCATGCTCACCGTGAACCTGGGTCCGGCGACCCTGATCTCGAAGTTCATGGATCCGGGGAGCATCACGGTCGTGGACCCGCGTACGGTGCGGGTCACGCTGAAGGGGGTGTGCCCGTTCTTCCTGGAGCTGCTCGCGGCCACAAACACCGGCGCGATGGTGAATCCCAAGACCGTCGACGCCCACGGCGGCACCCAGCCGGGGAAGTTCAACGAGTGGATGTCGCGCAACACCGACGGCACCGGGCCGTTCAAGTGGGGGCAGTGGACCGCCGGTCAGCAGTTCGAGTTCGTCGCGAACGACCAGTATTGGGCCGGCGCTCCGAAACTCAAGCGCGTCGTGTTCCGAGTGATCACGGACTTCGCGACGCAGCTTCTCCTGCTCAAGCGCGGCGAGCTCGACATCGTGTATCGCCTGCCGCCGGACATGACGGCGCAGCTCATCGGCAACCCGGACGTCGTGATCAGCCGGGACAACGGGATCGGGATGCATCAGATCTACATGCAGAACCGCACCAAGCCGTTCGACGACGTCCGCGTGCGACAGGCGATGGTGTATGCGGTGGACCCGTTCGCGATCAACCGCGCGGCGGCGTTCGGCCTCGCCACGATCGCGCAGAGCATGCTCCCGAGCGGGCTCGAAGGCTACACCCCGAGCTTGTGGCCGTACAAGTACGATCCCAACAAGGCCAAGGCGCTGCTCGCGGAGGCCGGCTACTCCAAGGGGCTGAACGTGTCGATCGCCTTCAACGCGGGCAACACCGAGCGCGAGCAGACCGCGGTCCTCGCCCAGGCGGCGCTGCGCAACGTCGGCGTCGATGCGAAGGTGGAGGGGATCCCCTGGGGCACCTTCGTCACCAACTACCAGGACGGCAAGATGCCGGCGTTCGTGCTGAGCGGCCTGGAGCTGCCGATCGTGGACAACTACCTCAACAACCTCTTCCATTCGAAGAGCGCCGGCGCCAAAGGAAACTTCGCGTTCTACAACAATCCCCAGGTGGACCGGCTGATCGATCAGCTCCTCGGGACGGCGGACCCGGCCGCGCGCAAACAAATCATCACGCAGATCCAACGGCTGATCAACACGGACGTCCCGAGCGTGCCGATCTACAACGCCCTGCTGATGTACGCACACCGGTCGTGGGTCAAGGGATGGGTGCTGTTCCCGTCGGGCAACTGGTACTTCTACCCCGTCGAAAAGCGCGCGTAGGGGGGGAGAGGGCGCTCTGACCGGATTCGTGGCGCGGCGGTTGCTCGCCGTCCCGCCGATCTTTGTCGGGATCACGCTCGTCACGTTCCTGCTGCTTCATGTCGTGCCGGGCGACCCGGCCCGGATGTACCTGGGCGAAGGGGCGCAGGATCCCCGCGTGCTCGCGGCGCTGCACCGCGAGTGGGGGCTCGACCGACCGCTCCCGGTCCAGTACGTCGATTACCTGCGCAACCTCGTGCGGGGCAACCTCGGGTTCTCGATCCACTCGGGCCGCCCGGTCGCGGAGGACCTCCGGCACTTCCTGCCCGCCACGGTGGAACTCAGCGTGCTCAGCTTCGTGCTCGCCGTGGCCCTGGGCGTGCCGCTCGGTGTGCTCTCGGGCGCCCGCGTCAACACTGGCGCCGATCACGCCAGCCGCGTCGGCTCGCTGCTCTTCCTGTCGATGCCCAGCTTCTGGTTTGGTCTCATCGTGATCTATGTGGGCTACTTCTTGCTCGGATGGTTGCCGTCGCCGACCGGCCGGCTCGGTATGACCGACACCGCGCCCTCGCCGGTGACCGGGCTCTACACGATCGACAGCGTGCTCGCCGGCGATCCGGGCGCGTTCGCGCGGGCGTTGTGGTACCTGCTGCCGCCCGCGGTCACGCTGGCCCTGCCGTCGCTCGGTCTCGTCGTCCGGATGCTGCGTACCAGCATCGTCGAGGTGCTGAGCCAGGACTACGTGCGGACGGCACGGAGCAAGGGCGTGGCGAGCCGCGGCGTGCTGTACCGCCACGCCCTGCGCAACGCCCTGATCCCGACGGTCACGGTGTTGGGCGTGCAGTTCGGCCTGCTCTTCAGCGGGAACGTCCTCGTCGAGGCCGTGTTCTCGTGGCCGGGGATCGGCGGCTACCTCGTGCAGGCGATCCAGTGGCTCGACTACTCCGCGGTGATGGGGTGCACGCTGCTGATCGCGGGGCTCTTCGTCGCCGTCAACGTGCTCGTGGACTTCACGTACGCCGTCCTCGATCCTCGGGTGCACTATGGGTAGCGTCGGCCGGCCGACCCATGGCTGATGTCGCGGCCCACCCGGCCGTCGCGATCGGCAACCAGTGGCGGACGGCCGCGCGGCGGCTCCGGCGCAACGGCCTCTCGCTCGTCGGGCTCGTGATCCTGGTCCTCTGGGCGTTGATCGCGGCGGCGGCACCGGTAGTGGCGCCTCAGGACCCCGTCGCCGTGGACGTCGCCGGCCGGCTCCAGGCGCCGAGCCGGGCGCACCTGCTGGGCACCGATTTCTACGGACGGGACATCCTCAGCCGCATCGTCTACGGCGCGCGGTACGACCTCGCGATCGCGCTCGTCGCCGTCGGGGTCGCGGCGGGGGTCGGGACGCCGTTCGGCGTGGTCGCGGGATACTATGGCGGAGGCGTGGACGACGCGATCATGCGCGTCTGTGACGTGCTGCTGGCGTTCCCGAGTCTCGTGCTGGCCCTTGCCCTCGGCGCCGCGCTCGGCCCCGGGCTGTGGAAGGCTGTGATGGCCGTGGCGATCACCAGCATCGCCGGCTACGCACGGCTCGCGCGCGGCTCGACGCTCGTCGGCCGCGAGGAGACGTACGTGGAGGCCGCCCGCGCGCAGGGCGCCTCGGACGTGCGGATCCTGGGGCGCTACGTGCTGCCGAACATCATCTCGCCGGTCGTGGTCCGCTCCACGGTCGGGATGGGGTTCAGCGTGCTGCTCGCGGCGAGCCTGAGCTTCGTCGGCCTCGGCGCGCAGCCGCCCACGCCGGAGTGGGGCGCGATGATCAACGAAGGCCGGAACCAGCTCGTCACCGGAGTGTGGTGGATCTCGACGTTTCCCGGGCTCGCGATCATGTCCGTCGTCCTCGGGTTCAACCTGCTCGGCGACGGCATCCGGGACGTGCTCGATCCTCGGGGAGCGACGCGGATCTAGGCGCGCAGGCGACGCGGCCGCCGACAAACGCGCGGGGCACCCGGGTCCCGCGGGGGTGCCCCACTTTCGCGACGCGGTGGAGATACGGCTTAGCGGGACGCGGCCGTGATCGCCTCCCGGAGAATCGCGACGATCCGGTCCAACGTCTCGACCGGGGTCATGAGCGGTGGAGCCAGGCAGATCGTGTCCCCGATCGGGGGATCCGCCGAGCCGCCGCGGAGGCGCGGCAGCAGCCCCCGGGAGATCGACTCCCGCACCACCTTGGGCCCCAGGCCGAGCGCGGGTTTCTTCGTGGCCTTGTCCTCGACGAGCTCCACCCCGCACATCATCCCGAGGCCGCGCACGTCGCCCACCGCGGGCAGGTCCCGCAGCGTCTCCAGTCCCGAGAGCAGCCGCCGCCCCATCTCGGCCGCCCGTTCCACCAAGCCCTCGCGCTCGATGATCTCGACATTCCGGAGACCGACCGCGCAGCACACCGGGTGCCCCGAGTAGGTCGCCGCGTGCATGTACTTCCGGTCCGGCGGCGCCTCCTGGATGGCCGCGTGCACGCGCTCGGAGACCAAGATCCCCCCTAGCGGCAGGTACGCGCTCGTGACGCCCTTGGCGAATGAGACCAAGTCGGGCTCGACGCCCCAGTGGCCCATCGCGAACCACCGCCCGGTCCGACCGAACCCGGTGATGACCTCGTCCGTGATCAGCAGCACGTCGTGCTTGTTGCAGATCTCCCGCACGCGCGGCCAGTAGGTTGGGGGCGGCACGATCACGCCGCCGGCGCCCATCACGGGTTCGCCGATGACCGCGGCCACGGTGTCCGGGCCCTCCTTCACGATGACCTGCTCGAGCGCGTTCGCCGCGTCCACGCCGGGGTCACCCTTGCCGGTCCAGCGGTAGGGGTAGGGGGGAGGGGCCTGGATGAAGTTCGGGACGAGCGGCCCGAACATCTTGTGGTAGGAGGCCATCCCGGTCGCGCTCATCGCCGCCATCGTCACGCCGTGGTACGCGTGCACCCGCGAGATGATCTTGACCTTGTCCGGCTTGCCGAGCACCTTCCAAAAGAACCGCGCGGTCTTGAACGCGGACTCGTTCGACTCGGCGCCCCCCGTGGTGAAGTACACCGCCGACGTGCTCGGATACGCGAGCTTCACCAACCGCTGCGCGAGCCGGATCATCGGCGTGTTCGACTGTCCCGCGTAGGCCGAGGCAAAGGCGATCTTCCGCATCTGTTCGGCCGCGACATCGGCCAACTCGCCCCGCCCGTGCCCGATGTTCACGTTCCACAACCCGGCGAGACCATCGATGTACTCTCGGCCGTCCGCATCCTTCAGCATCGCCCCGCGCCCCTCGACGATCAGCAGCGGGTGCTCATGATCCTTCGGATGGTGGAGCGGGTGAATCAGGTGCCGCCGGTCCTCTTGGAGCAGGAGCTGCGTCTCGTCCGCCATGGCGCCTCCCTCCGTCATCCCCTCGCACACGCTCGCCGGGACCGCGTGAACCCCCGGTCCGGCAGCGGTCGGCGCGGGACGTGTTCAGGGTATTCTCTGCGCGACGCGCAGACTCCCTGTACCGCGACGCGTCCTAAAGATCCAGGAGAAGCTGACGGGGCGCGTCGACCGGGTGGACGTACCGCGCGGCCTCCACGCCGGCCCGCGCTTTCTCGGTTTCGACGGTGCGCGCCACGGCGGCCCGGTAGCCGCCCGGCGCGTACTTGCCGCCGTACATCTGCGCGTACTGCGAGAGCAGGTCGGGGCGGTATCCCTCAAGGAACCGCGTGAACGAGTCTCGGGTCACGGCGCCGAGGTGAAGCACGTTGTGACCGAGGAACTGTGCGCCGTGATCCGCCGCCGCGTCCACGACGGCTCTGAGATTGTCCCGCGAGTCCGTCAGGCCGGGCAGGATCGGGGCGAGCAGGACGCCGCACCGGATCCCCGCGTCGGCCAAGAGACGGATCGTCCGCAGGCGCTGGGCCGGTGGCGCGACGGCGGGCTCGATTCGCCGCGCAAGGGCGGCGTCGGTCGTGACCACGCTCACGCACACGGTCACGCCGGCCCCGGCTGCGAGATGCCGAAGCAGGTCGAGATCACGCCGGACGAGCGGTGAGCGGGTCACGATGCCGACCGGCGTCCGATACTCGCGGAGCGCTTCCAGCATCCGACGGGTGATGCGATAGCGACCCTCGATCGCCTGGTAGGGGTCGGTCGCAGTGCCGAGCGCCACCTGCTCCCGCCGCCACGACGGACGTGCAAGCTCGCGCCGGAGCACGTCGGGCGCGTTCACTTTGGCGAAGATCTTGGTCGACCACTGGTCGATCCCGTCTTCGTCGAGGAACCAGTGCGTGCGGCGGGCGTAGCAAAAGGGCAGCCGTGCGAGCACCCCCGGTACGGGTTGACGGACCACTCGAACGGCATGCCCGTGACCCTGTTGAGGACCGACTTCACCTCGATCTCGACGATCTCGCGGTGTCTCATGGGGCCATGATATAATCGAACATACGTTCGCGTCAACACCGAAAGCGGGGCCGCGGGCCAAATGGTCGCGCGCCGCGGCGGAGGCATGAGGGACCCGCGGGCAACCTTTGGTGGGTCGCCACGCCATCGAGGACGTGGCACCCGAGGAGTTGGCGAGGCGTGCGAGGCCTATCTCGAGCAGCGGAACCCGAGCTCGGGCGCGGCGCCGCCGCGCGAAGAACGCCCAAAGAAGAGGGAAGGTCCAGGTCGGGACCTCCCCATGCCGCGGCTGCGCTCAGTCGGTTACGGCTTGTACCCGGCGGGCCATACGATGAACGTGCCGACCTGGCCCAGCGACGCGTGATTGAACTGCTCGCACAGGAAATTGACCTGCGCCTGCGCCTTCGGAACGAACGTCACTTGGGCCGTCTTGCCTTCGTCGACCAGGATGTACTTCCAGCCGTCTTTGGCGACGCCTTCCTTCGCATCGCCGGCGATCGCGTAGTCCACGGTCGACCAAAACTGCGAGCCGATGCTGTGGGCCCGGCCGGGATGGTCCTTGTCGTCGTTTGTGATCTGGAGCGTGATCCTGTCGCCGACGTGCATCGTGATCACGCTCGGATCATACTTAAACGACGCCATCGACACCTTGATCACGCGCGTCGGCGGCGTCTGCGCCGACGTCACGAGGCTTCCACCCAACAGCAGCGCCACCGCGAGCAGCGATGCTGTCGTCCACCGCATCCTCACGTACATCCCTCCTCAAACTCGCCGTTTGCCCGATCATAACAACAGGGCGCCGCGGCTCCAAGTAAAAGTCATGTCACACCGTGGACACAGTCGTCACATCTGCGGTGGCGGGGCGTCCGCGCGCCTCTTCGGCTTCAGCTCTACGCCGTGGCCGGCGGCCACCCAGAGTGCCTCGAGGCGACCGTGCCGGCGACCGGGACGACTGAAACAAGGTAAGGGACCGCGACGGGAGAATGTTGCCCGCAAAGGCCACGGATCCCGCAGGGGTGGGGAGAGGGCGATGCCGGACGTTCGCCCAGTAGAAGGGTTCCTCTCGTTCCACGGGTTTCGCGTCTGGTACCGCATCGCCGGCGAACGCGACGATCCCGGCAAGCTACCGCTCCTGGTGCTTCACGGCGGTCCCGGCGCAGCGCATGACTATCTAGAACCTCTCGAGGCGATGGCCGCCACGGGGCGCCGCGTGATCCTCTACGATCAGTTGGGGTGCGGGAGATCCGACAAACCGCACAACCCATCGATGTGGGCCGTCGGATTGTTCGTCGAAGAGGTCGGGGTCGTCCGGCGCACGCTGGGATTGCCGCGGATCCACCTCCTCGGTCAGTCGTGGGGCGGCATGCTCGCGATGGAGTACGCAGTGACGCGGCCGCCAGGTCTCGCCAGCCTCACGGTCGCCAGTTCCCCCGCGAGCATGGGGCAGTGGGTCGAGGAGGCCAACCGACTCCGAAGTGAACTACCGCCTGACGTGCAGGATACGCTTCTCAGCCACGAGGCCGCCGGGACGACCCAAGATCCCGCGTACCAGGAGGCGATGCTGGTCTACTACCGCCGCCATGTGTGCCGCGCGGACCCGTGGCCGGACTGCCTCAACCGAACGTTCGCCCAACTGGCGGCCGATCCCGAAGTCTATCACACGATGAACGGACCCAGCGAGTTCCACGTGATCGGGACGCTGAAGGACTGGACGATCGTCGACCGGCTCGGCGCGATCCGGGTTCCGACGCTGGTCACGTCCGGCCGATACGATGAAGCCACGCCGGCGATCGCCGAGACGGTGCACCGCGGCATTGCCGGCTCCGAATGGGTCGTCTTCGAGCAGAGCTCGCACACCGCGCACATCGAAGAGGCCGAGCGGTACTGCGCGGTTCTGGATCAGTTTCTCTCCCGGGTGGAGCAGAGGGGACCCGAACGCAGCGCGGTCCGTTGAGCAGGCAAGCCCCAGGCCTGAGGGATTCACGGGTCTAGATCACATAACGGGGATTCTAATACCTAGGATCCGGGGATTCCAGGGCCGGATCTTCGTGACAAACGGCCTGGCAAAGGCTCCGCAGGAGCGCCGACGCCACGGTCGGAACAGTCCCCTTGTTGGCGTGCCAGCGAACCGCCAGCCCTGTCACCCACGTCGAGCCCGAGGTACAATGCTGTGACCAGCACACCCCGCGACCCTGAACGGCGGGCCCTCCTTGGACGGACCGCATTGGTTACCGGTTGCGGCAACCCTCACGGCATCGGGTTCGCGTCCGCGCGCGCATTGGCCGAACACGGGGCCGCGGTCGCCATTACCTCGACGACCGCGCGCATTCACGAACGCGCGGCCGAGATGGCGGCCGTCGGCTACACGGTAGGAGCGTTCGTGGCGGACCTCACGGTGATGGAGCAGACGGCGTCCCTCGTGGAGGCTGTAAGAGATCGCTTCGGGCCCGTCGACATCCTGGTCAACAAC
>DASQGM010000273.1:0-4937 GCA_035632615.1 bacterium
TCGTGGAGTTGATGACGAGGAGGGGCCACAGGTATTGGTTCCACGCCGACAGGAACGCGTAGATCTAGAGCGTCGCGAGCGCCGGACGCGCCAGCGGCAGCACGATCGTCCACAGGAACCGGCGCCGCGAGGCGCCGTCGATCCGCGCGGCGTCCTGCAGCTCGCGCGGGATGGTCATGAAGAACTGGCGCAGCAGGAACGTGCCGAACGCGGTCGCGAGGTACGGCGTGACCAGCCCCGCGTAGGTGTTGATCCACCCGAACGACCGCACCGTGAGGTAGTTCGGGATCAGCGTGACTTCGCCGGGGATCATCAGGGTGGCGAGAAACAGAAAGAACAGGACCTGGCGGCCGGGGAACTCCATGAAGCTGAACGCGAACGCCGCGAGCGACGCGGTCACCAGCTGCCCGAGCGTAATCACGCCGGACTGAATCAACGAGTTCAAGAGGAACCGCGGCAGCGGGGCCTGCTGGAGCGCCGCCGTATAGTTGCCCGGGCTCAGCACGTGCGGCCACAGCGTCGGCGGATAGCGATCGACCTCCGCGGCGGTCTTCAGGCTGGTCGAGAGCGCGAACAGCACCGGGAACAACACGACGAGCGCGACCAGGATCATGAAGACGTCGAAGCCGAGGCGCGCCGCCGCGCGGCGAAAGGCCCGGGCGGTGGCGCCCGGCGGAGGAACCCGGCCGGCGCGGGCCACCGCCGCCGGCGACGCGACGGACGCGGGCGTCACTGGTACGTCACCCACCGCTCGAACACCGTGAACTGCAGGCCCGTCAGGAAGAGCACGAGCGCGAACAGCACCATCGCCTGCGCGGCCGCCAGCCCGAACCGGAAGTTGAAGAAGGCGTTGCGGTAGATCGAGTAGACGATGACGTTGGTGGAACCGACCGGCCCGCCCTGCGTCAGGATGTGGATCTGGCCGAACGACTGCAGCACGCCGAGCGTGGCGACGACGCCGATGAAGAACAGCGCCGGCGAGATCGCCGGGACGACCACGTTGCGGAACACCGCCCACTGCCCCGCGCCGTCGATGCGCGCCGCCTCGACGAGTTCATCGGGGACGCCCTGCAGCGCGGCGAGCAGCACGACCACGTTGAACCCCAGGTCCTTCCAGACCGTGGTCGCCGCGACGGCCAGCAGCGCCCAATGGGGGTCGGTCAGCCACCCGATGCGCGGCCCGTGCACGAGCGACAGCAGATAGTTCAGGATGCCGACGTTCGGGTCGAGCATCCACTCCCAGATCAGCGCCGCGGCGGCGATGCTCACCGCGATCGTGAACGAATAGGCGGTCCGGAACGCGCCGATCGCCCGAATCCGCCGGTTGGCCAGCAGCGCTAGCGGCAGGCCGACCACGATCCCCGCGGGGACGGTGTACAGGGCAAACAAGAACGTCACCCGCAGGCTGTTGAGGAACTCCGGCGAAGCGAACAGTTGCGCGTAGTTGCCGGTGCCGACGAACAAGGTGAGCCCGCCGAACGGGTTCGTCTCGTAGAGGCTCATCTGGGCGTTGCGAACGAGCGGGTAGAAGACGAACAGCGTGAACACGGCGAACGACGGAACCAGGTACACGAGCGCCTGGACCAGCGCGTGCGCGGACCTCATGCGGCGCCGGTCCGCATCGCCGTCACGCCGGCAACACCCGCCGGAGCAGCGGGGGGTCGTTCGAGGTGATGCCGTCCACGCCCAACGCCAGGCAGCGGCGCGCCGCAGCCTCGTCGTCGACCGTCCAGACGAGCACGCGCAGCCCCGCGCGGTGCGCCCCAGCCACGACGTCCTCGGTCGCGAACGCCCAGTGCAGGCACAGGGCGTCCGCGCCCGCGGCCCGCGCGGCCGCCGGAGCGTCCACCAGCCGCGCCGCGTAGATGATCCCGCAGGGGCTGCGGGGCGAGAGGTCCCGCGCGATCCGCACGCTCTGATGGTCGAAGGACATGAGCAGCACGTCCTCCTCCATCCCCCGCCGCCGGATCCCGTCGAGCACCTGCCGCTCGATCCCGTCGTAGAATGTGGGCGCGTTCTTGATCTCGATCTGCAGCAGCGCGCGCCCGCGGACGAGGTCCAGCAGCTCATCGAGCGTCGGAATCGTCGCCCCGGCGAACGCCGGCCCGAACCAACGGCCCGCGTCCAACCGGCGCAGCGCCTCGAGGGTCAGCGCCGCGACCGCGCCGCGGCCGTCCGTCGTGCGATCGACGATCTGATCGTGGATCACGACGACGTGTCCGTCCTGGGTCCGCTGGACGTCGCACTCCACCGCGGCCGCGCCTTCGTCCAGCGCGAGCCGGAACGCCGGCAGCGTGTTCTCGGGAGCGTACCGCGACGCGCCCCTATGGGCCACCCCCACCACGCGCCCGTCCCCCCACCACCGCCGTCCGCGAATGCCCTCGCTCCCCACCGTTCCTCCTGCTGTGCTGGTCTCTGTTCGATGGGCCCGTTGCCGGATACCTGCGTTCGTCCGTTGCCGTTCGGTTAAGGAACGGCTAAGAGCGTGCGGCGCCCGTCAGCGCTCAAGGTTTTCGATCCGCACCGGGTCCACGGCGTCCGCGAGCGGGAACCCAAAGACCCGGGCGTGGAAGTACAGCTCCGCCTCGAGGGTGCGTTTGATGTTTTCCGCCCTCCGGAACCCGTGCTGCTCCCCAGGGTAGGCCAAGTAGGCGACGGGCAGCCCCTTCGCGCGCACCGCCGCGAACATCATCTCGGCCTGGTTCGGCGGGACGATCTTGTCCTCGAGCCCCTGGAACAGGATCAACGGCCGCGCCAGCCGCTCGAGGAAGTGGATCGGCGAGCGCGCGCGATACAGGTCGCGCCGCTCGGGGTAGGGGCCGATCAGGTGCTGGTCGTAGCGGGACTCGAACTTGTGCGTGTCCTGCCGGAAGACCTCGAGGTCGGCGATGCCGAAGTGGCTCGCGCCAGCCTGGAACGCGCCGGAAAACACGAGCGCGCACAACGTCGTATATCCGCCGGCGCTGCCGCCGCGGATCACGAGCCGGCGTCCGTCCACGCGATCCTGCCGGACCAGATACTTGGCGCCGTTCGCGCAGTCGTCCACGTCCACGACGCCCCACTGCCCGTACAGCCGCTCGCGGTATTCCCGCCCGTACCCGGTGCTGCCCCCGTAGTTCACGTCGAGATACCCGAAGCCGCGGCTGGTCCAGTACTGGACCGACAGATTCAGCGTCGGAGACGCGGCGCTCGTCGGGCCTCCGTGACTCGTGACCAAGAGCGGGGGCCGCTCGTCCGGTGGGCCGGCGAAATCGCGGTTGCGGGGGGCGTAGTAATACGCGTACGCGGTGCGGTCGCCCTCGGTGGGGAACTCGATCGCCTCCGGTTGCGACAGGTAGTCCGGATCCGGCTCGCGCTCGGCGGAGCGGCGTAGCGTCTCCGTCCGGCAGGTGTCGATGTCCAGACGCACTACGGCGCGGAACGCGACGGGGCTTCCCGCGATGAAGACCGCGTGACGTTTCGCGCACCGGACGCTCTCGGCACCGCGGTACGGCATCTCGACCGGTGCCATCCGGCCCGTGGCGGGATCGAGCACACCGAGCCCGCCGCCCCCGGGCGCGCGGTACGCGCAGATCAGCTGGCCGTCCGGTCGCAGGGCATACTGGGACATGCCGAAGACCCACTGTGGAACGCCGAACTCGGCCGCCATCGGACACACCGGGCCGTCCCCTCCGTCGCGCCAGCGGTAGAGGTTCCACCAGCCGGTACGGTCCGACACGAAGAACAGTGTTCCGTCCGGCGCCCATTCCGGCTGGAACACCGACTCCTCCGCGCCGCCCGCGACGCGGGCGCTCCGCGCGACCGCGCCGTCGGGCGCGAGGTCCGCGACCCACAGTTCGGTACCGTCCCACGGCATGTTGGGATGGTTCCACGTCAACCACGCCAGACGCGAGCCATCGGGACTCAGGCGGGGCGACGAGTAGAAGTCGTTGCCCTCGACGAGCACCCGTCCGCCCGTGCGCTCGTCGCCGTTCCACGACAGGCCTACGAGAGCGTTGACGGCCTCGGGCGCCGCGGTCGTGTGGTCCTCGCGCACGCACACCAACCGCTCGCGGCGCGGGTCGACCACCGCGTCAGCGTACCGCATGTCGGCGGCGGGGCTGAGCGCGCGGGGCGCTGCGCCCGGGTCCTGGCGGAAGAGACGCTGGTCGGCGAAGTTCGAGAAGTACACCACGCCGCGGTGTACCGTGTACGCGCCGCCCCCGTACTCGTGCACGCGCGTGCGCGCGTTCATGCCGGCCGGCGTGACGTCGGCGATGCGCCCATCCGGCGTCCGGCGCACCACCACGTGCCGGCCCGCCTCCGAGGGGCGCGCCTCGACCCAGTAGACATCGTCGCCGTCCAGAACGACCTGGTCCAGACCGATGGTGCCGGAGACGATCAGATCAGCGGTGATGGGGGACTTCCAGGAGCCGTACGGCTTGGTCTCTGGCATCGGCAACGGCGGTCACCTCCCGAGGCTGTCTCCTTCGACGCGCCCGGGCGACACTCCCATTGCCGCGAATCGCCGAACCAGGTCAGAACCGGTAGTCCAGCTCCAGACGGTACGAGTCAGCCTGCGACGCGCCGTTGAACTGCCACGAGAAGTAGTACAAGTGGAGCATGGCGTCCTGGCCGAGGGTGTGCCCCGCGGATGCAAGCCAGCCCGAGAACGACTGCCCCTTCGGGGCGCAACTTTCGCAGACCGCGTTGGCGAACGCGGGCCCGCCGAAGCCGGCCGCCCCGGGCTGCGCGCCGACGCCGAGCGAGGTCCCGCTCTCGTACCCCGCGGCGAACATCCAGCCGGCCACCGTGGGAAACTCCACGATGCCAAAGGCGTTCCGAAAGCCGCCGGGCCAGATGAATCCGACCACGGCGTCCTCTCCCGCGCCATACGCCGGGTAGAAGGTGGAGTCGAACGACTGATAGCCGAGAATCACCACGGGCGCGCGCCCGTC
>DASQGM010000274.1:0-4447 GCA_035632615.1 bacterium
TGAACATCTGCGGGTTCATGCCGCCGATCCGCGCCTGCTCCGCGCTGAGGCCGTAGTGGGACCACACGGTCTCCGGTGTCGACTGGTGGTACGCTGGAAGGTACTTGGTGCCTTTGCCCGCGGCCACCACCTCGAACCCGCACGTCCGCGCCCAGTCTACCTGCTCCACGATGAGCGCCGGCTGATCGCCGTACGCGAGACTGTACACGACCCCGCCCGCCTTGGCCTTACGGGCGAGCAACGGACCGGCGAGCGCGTCGGCCTCCACGTTCACCATGACGATGTGCTTCCCATTGGCGATCGCCGCGAGCGCGTGCGTGATGCCGGCCGGGGGATGACCGGTCGCGTCGATCGCCACGTCGAGCGCCGGATGTTCGATCAATGCCTTCGCGTCATCGCCGACCCAGGTCGTGCCCTGGTCCACGGCATCGCCGGGGGAGCGCGCGGCGATGCGCTCCGCGGGCCAACCGACACGCCGCAGGTTCTCCCGCGCGCGCTCGGGGGCCAGGTCCGCGACGCCGATGAGATGGAGCCCGCGCGTGCGCAAGATCTGCGAGAGAAACATCGACCCGAACTTGCCGGCGCCGACCAGGGCGACACGAAGCGGCGTACCCGCCGCCTCGCGCTCGAGCAGACGCTGATGCAGATTCACGGCATCGCCCTCCCGTGCCCCCCAAGTTCCCGCAGGACCCCAAGAGGGCCTGCCCGCCAATCGCCCTCTCCGTACACGACGAGCACCAGCGGCTCGTCGGTGAACCCACTGTACGGGACACGGTACGGCCCCGCCGGTCGAACGAGGTTTCGACTTGCGGTCAGAGACGGAACGTGCGTATGATGCGACTAACATGAAGCTGATTCTCGCCGTGGTGGCGCAGCGGGATGCACCGGCCGTCATGGAGGCCCTGGTAACGGCAAAGCTCCAGGTCACGAAGCTCGCCAGCATGGGCGGCTTCTTGAAGAAGGGGAACGTGACCCTTCTGATCGGGACGGAAGACTCCCAGGTCGATGAAGCGCTCGAGGTGATCAAGCGAACGCGCCCCCCGCAGGCGCCGGCGGCACGCACCGAGGGCGGCATCGCCTTCGTGCTCAAGGTCGACCGGTTCGTTCGGGTCGACGCAGGCGCAATCGAATTGTCGCTGACCGACTAGCCGGCGCCGGACACGGCGTCGACGGGCCGGGCTCAGACGTTACGTTCGCCGTGACGGTACCGCCGGTACGGTGTAAACCCCAGCTTTCCGTAGAAGCCGAGAAGGTCCGTCCAGTCGATCACCATCTCTTCTGCGCCGAGCGCCGCCAGATGCGCCGCCGAGCGGTCGAGGAGCGCGAGGCCGAGTCCGCGCCCCCGGATGGCGGGCGACACGCCCATCGGCCCGAGCCCCGCGACGCGGCTCGCGGCCCCACCGCCTGAACCCGCGGGCGACCAGGCGACGCTCGGCCCGAGCCACCGGGCGTCTGGGGGGAAGAGGTGGGCGAAGCCGAGCACCTCGCTGCCGCGCACGACGCCCATCACGTCCCCGATCGGCCCGCCGCCGTCGAGGAACCGCGCCACCGTGTAGCGCCATCGGCCCGGGAACGTCGCGTCGAGAAACGCGAGCAGGGCGGCGCGTTCGCGCGGCTCCAGTGGCCGGATCTCAACGTCCGGATGGGCGCCACGTGCCGCGGCGACGGCGGGAGGGGTCTCGTAGCCGCGGAGCCGGCGCCGGAGATCGTAGGCGTCACCCCGCAGCGTGTAGCCGCAGGCTTCGAAGAACGGCGCCGCTCCGGTGTCGTCGGGCACCCCGGGAAAGAAATGCGCCGGGTCGCTGCCGAGCACGAACCGGCGGCGGCCGTGGGCGCGGAGAAACGCCTCGCCCGCCCGGAGCAGCGCCGTCCCGACGCCTCGCCGCCGGCTGTCCGGGTGGACGGCGAGCATGCTGATCCACCCGCGGTCGGCGCGGAGGCCGTCCGCTCCGAGCGGCACGCGCGCGACCTTGGCGAGGCAGAAGCCGGTGACCAGATCGCCGCGGACGGCGCGTCCGACCAGGCAGCCCGCAGGATCGAAGTGCGGGTCGTCCACGGTGTTTTGCCTGAAGAGCGCCTCCCGGAGGGGGAACGAGTCGCCCGCCGCGGCGTTCCAGACCTCGATGAGCTCCGCCACCACTGATGGGGTAAAGGCAGACACCCGCACGACGCGGCGGCGCAGACGCATCACACCACTCGGAGTCCGAGTTCGATGTTGAACAGGCGGCGCCAGGGGAACTCGACGCGCCGGACCTCGATCCCGCATCCGAGGCACCGCTCGATCGGCGGGACGAACTCGCGCACGAGCCACGCCTTCGCGGCGTCCCGGCATGCCGGGTACGCGTCGCCAAGGTCCTGGGACGAAGCCCCGGGGTGGCCGGGCAGGATCTCCGCCGCCAGCCGCTGGCGGATGTCGGCCTGGTAGGCCCAGTCATCGAGCAGCCGAAGCACCGTGAACTCGCGCCCGGCGTCGCCGCGCGCCACCAGCGCCTGCGCGAGCGCCATGCCGAGCGTGTTGCTCAGCGTGTTCCACCCGCCGTAGGCACGTACGCCGTGCGGCCACGGCGACGCCAGCAACCGCGCGACGAGCGTGCGGTCGGCCCCATTGCTGTACCGGACGTCGGCGAGCGCGCACGGCCCCCGCGAGGCGGCCTCGTCGAGGGCGCCGAAGAACGCGTCGAGGGTGCCCGGGTCGTACGGCCGCTGGTGCGGCGCCTCCTCCTGCGCGCCGGGAAAGTTGTGGACGAAGAGGGACAGGTCGGCCTCGCCGGCGGCGCGCCGGCATCCCGCGGTCTCGACGTGGGACGTGACGGTGGCGTCCACCCCCTGGCCCTCGTACCGGGGGATCGCCCCCAGGTTGTCGGGGTGCGAGTAGACGACGCGCACCCTCGGGTGCGCGTCACGGGCCCGGACGACCGCGCGGGCGAGCAGCCGGACCGCGAGCTCGTCGGTCCCGTATGTCACCCACGCCCGGGAGGAGGCGCCGCGCTCCCGCACCGCGGTCTCCACGGCGCCCAGGTCGCGCCGGGTCCAGCCGTACTCCGCAGCGTCGTCCTGCCCCACCAGGAGCGCGTCCAGCACGCCGTCCGCGGCGAGGTCGACCAGCACCAGCAGCACCGCAAGATTCCTGGCGCGCCGCCAGCGCACGTCCGCCAGCACGGCCGGGGGGACGGCGGCGCGGGCGGCGGCGGCGCGGGCCTGCGACGCCGGGTCGTGCGTGCGGGCGTACCGGTCGGCGTGGTAGCTGTGGGCGAAGACGTCGGGCCCGTACGTCGCCCAGTAGTCCGGCTCTTCGGTGCTGTCGGCGGTGGACGGCAGCCGCATGTTGCTGGCGGTCAGGAACAGCCGCCGGTGGGGCGCCCGCCGCCGGGTCTCGCGCCACCGGCGGGCGAGCGCCAGGCACCGGTCGAGCGGCTCGCGGCCGATCCGGGACGGCACCAGCCCGCCGTACACGAGCAGCTCGGCCGAGGCGACCAGCAGGTCCGCGTCGGCCCCCTCGCCGGCCACCCACCCCCACAGACCGTCGACGTCCGCCGGCGTCTTGAGATCCCCGAGCCGGTCCTTGGGCGGCGTGATGACGTCGAGCCCCGCGGCCGCCGCGAGCGCCAGGAACGCGTCACGCGTCACCGGACGGTTGTCCAGGGGGAGAAACGCGACCCTCACTTGACGGCCCCGAGCATGATCCCGCGGAGGAAGTACCGCTGGAGGAACAGGAACAGCACGATCACGGGCACGGTCATCAGCACCGCGCCCGCGGCGATGTATCGGGTGTTGGTCGCAAACAGCCCCGAGAGATACAGGAGGCCCACGGCAAGGGGGTAGTGGTCGGGCGACTTGAGCACGATCAACGGCCACAGAAACGCGTTCCAGTATCCCGTGAATTCGACGATCGCGAGCGTGGCGAGCGCCGGCGTCACGAGCGGCAGCATGACCTGGGCCCACAGCCGGACCTCCCCCGCACCGTCGATCCGCGCCGCGTCCTCGATCTCCTGCGGAATGACCAGATAGGCCTGGCGCAGCAGAAAGATCCCGAAGATGCTGGCGGCGCTCGGCAGGTACACCGCCGCGTAGGTGTCGATCAGATGGAGGCGCATCAGCGTCACGAAGTTCAAGATCAGCCCCATGTGCTGCGGGAGCATCAGGCTGCCGACGATCGCGTAGAAGATCGCGTCGCGCCCGGGGAACCGCATCCGCGCCAGCGGGTATCCTGCGAGCGCGCTCACCAGCAGGGTGAGCGCGATGCCGACCCCCGTGATGTACACGGTGTTGGCGAAGAAGCGCGCGAACGGCATCGTGCTCAACACGCCGGCGAAGTTCTCGAGGGTCGCCGGCCGCGGGATCAACACCGGCGGGAACGCGAAGATCGTGCCGGTGGCCCGGAGCGAGGTGGCCAGCAGCCACAGGAGGGGGAACACCGTCACCGCGGCCAACACGGTGAGCCCGAGGT
>DASQGM010000275.1:0-3786 GCA_035632615.1 bacterium
CTGTCGGCGGTGCTGCTCGCCGGGCTCGCGGGCGGCGCGGCGGGGCTCATGGCCGGCTACCACCGCGGCGCCGCGGACACAGTCGTGATGCGAATCGCCGACTTTCAACTTGCGCTGCCGCTCATCCTGCTCGGGATCGCCTGGGCCGCGTTCATCGGCACCGGCGTGGCGGCGGTGGTCGCGGTGGTGGCGCTGTCGAGTTGGGTGCAGTACGCCCGCGTCGTGCGCAGCATGGCCCTGTCGCTGCGGACGAGCGGGTTCGTCGAGGCGTGCACCGCGCTCGGGGGGACCGGAGGGCGCGTCGTGGTCCGCCACCTCCTGCCCATCGTGCTTCCGACCGTCGCCGTCCTGGCGACGCTCCAGCTCGGCCGCGCGGTGCTGCTCGAGGCGACGCTGAGTTTTCTCGGGCTCGGCCTGCAGCGGCCCACGCCGGCGTGGGGGCTGATGCTGAGCGACGGCCGGAACTACCTCGACTCGGCGTGGTGGGTCACACTGTTTCCCGGCGCGGCGATTTCCGCGTTCGTGCTGGGCGCCAACCTGTTCGGGGATGCCATACGCGACGTGTTCGACCCGCGGCTTGCGACGGGTCGGCGGGCGGGACTCAACCAGGAGGGGTAGCATGGGTGGGCTCTTGATCGAGAACGGGCTCTTGATCGACGGGACAGGGGGGACGCCGCGCGAGGGCGGGTGGGTGCTGACCGAGGGGGTGGCGATCAAGGCCGTCGGCGCGGGCGCGCCGCCCCGGGCGGTGGGCGCCGACGTCCGCCGCATCGACGCGCGCGGCGGCAGCATCCTGCCGGGGCTGATCAACCTGCACGTCCACATTCACCGCCGCCACCTGCACCGGCCGGTGAGCAAGACGGCGTTTCGCGCCGGCGCCGCGTCGGTGGAGTCTCTGCCCGACGCGGTCAGGATCCTGTGGGCGCTCCGGAACCTGTGGTGGGAGATGCAGGAGGGGGTGACGACGTTCCGCGACATCTCCTCGAAGAACCGCATCAACCTCACGATCAAGCGCGCGATCCAGACCGAGATCTTCAAGGGCCCGCGGATGATCTGCTGCGGCCAGGGAGTCGGGATGACCGGCGGCCACGGGACCCACGGGGGCAGCGGTACCGCGGAGGCCGACGGCCCGGACGAGGTCCGCAAGGCGGTCCGCGCGGAGCTGAAAGCCGGGGCCGACTTCATCAAGGTGATGGCCTCGGCCGGGCTGTCCGCGATGCCCGACGAGGACCCCCGGATGGTAGAGTTCGGGGTGGACGAGCTGCGCGCCGCGTGCGAGGAGGCGCACGCCCGGCACCGCGCCGTGGCCGCGCACGCGTACCCGGCGCAGGCGATCAAGAACTGCCTCGCCGCGGGGGTGGACTGCATCGAGCACGGCTCGATCATGGACGACGAGACGATCGCGATGATGGTGGAGAAGCGGGCCAACTACGTGCCGACGATGACCGGCATGTACAATTTTTGGCAGCGCGAGGTGTCGTACGGCCGCAAGGATGTCGCCGACACGATCCGTGCCGTGATCCTGGAACCGCACCGCGTCGCGGTGGCGAAGTGCCACGAGCGGGGCGTGCGGATCGGCACCGGGACCGACACGCTCGGCCAGCTCAACCAGGAGATCGAGATGCTGCACGACTGTGGGCTGCCGACGATGGCGTGTATCCGGGCCGCCACGGCCGTCGGCGCCGAGATCCTGGGGCTGGAACGCGAGATCGGGACCCTCGAGGCGGGGAAGCGCGCCGACGTCCTCGTGGTCGACGGGAATCCCGTCGCGGACCTCGCCGCCCTCCGCAGCGTGCGCGCGGTGGTGCACGACGGGTGGGCGGTGGACGGCAAGGCGCTCGCGGAGTTCGGCGATGCGTAGGGCACCGGGGCACGGCGGAGGCGATCGATGAGCGAGCCGGCGGCACGGTCCGAGGACCTCACCGGGGCCTTAGTCGACTACCTCGTTCGCGCGGGCGCGACGCGCCTGGATCCGGCGGTCGACGCCGAGGCGAAGTACATGATCCTGGATCTCGCCGGGGCGTGCGTGGTGGCGTCGTCGCCGCGGTACGCCGCGGGGCGGTTGCTGGGCGCGTTCGTGGACGCGGAGGGCGGGGCGCCGCGCGCGAGCGTCTTCGGCCGGCCGCAGCGGACGTCGCTCGCGAACGCCGCGCTCGCGAACGGCACCCTCGGCTACTACTGCGACGTCGAGCCGCATCACCCCGCGTCCGTCATGCACGCGCTCGCCGCGGTGTTTCCCGCGGCGCTGGCCGTCGGCGAGGCCGGCGCCCGGGGCGGGCGGGCCGTCCTGACCGCGGCGGTGATCGGTGTGGACGTCGCGTGCCGGCTCAGCGAGGCGCTAGACCCGCGCGCCCTGTACGCCCGCGGGTTCCACCCGTCGGCCGTCGCCGGCGCGTTCGGCGCCGCGGTCGCGGCCGGGTGTCTCCTCGATCTGGACCGGGTCCGATGGCGGAACGCGCTCGGGCTTGCGTCGCTCCAGGCGTCGGGCCTGCTGAGCTGGACCAGCGATCACAGCGAGCAGTCGCGCCCGTTCAACATCGGGATCGCGGCGCGGAACGGGGTGACGGCGGCGAGCCTCGCCGCACTGGGGTTTGGCGGGCCGACCGCGGTGTTGGAAGGGAAGTACGATCTCTTCACCGCGTTCTCGGGGGTCCGGCGGCCGGCGCGGCTCACCGACGGACTGGGCGTCCACTACGCGACGTCGGCGCTCGCCGTCAAGCGGTATTCGTGCTGCGCGTTCCTCCACCCCGGGCTGGACGCCCTGACGGAGATCCTGGACCGGCACGGGGTCACCGCGGGCGAGATCGCCTCGATCGACTTTCGCTTCCCGCGGTCCGGCGCGTCCGTGATCGACAACAACGAGCTCCGGTCCCACAACGCGCAGTACATCCTCGCGGTCGCCGCGGTGCGCCGCGCGATCACGATCGATGACATCCTCGCGGACCAGCGCGAGGACCCCGAGATCGCGCGGTTGTCCCGCAGCGTCCGGTTCGTGCACGACGACGCGCTGGATGCGGGGTATCCCGAGCAGTACAGCACGGTGGTGTCGATCACGACGGCCGATGGGCGCCGGCACGAGGCGCGCGTGGATCACGCAAAGGGAACGCCGCAGAACCGGATGACGCACGACGAGGTCGCCGCAAAGTACCGCGCGATGACGGCGCACGCCGCCGACCCGGCACGGGTGCGTGCGATCGCCGACCTCGTGCTGCGCCTGGAGGCGGTGGACGACGTGCGCGCGCTCGGCGACGCGATCCGGGCACTGCGGTAAGATGGACGTCGACCGGCGCCGGGGCGGAGGAGGGAGCATGGCGGAGCGCTACGACCTCATCGTTCGAGGAGCCAGGGTCATCGACGCGGCGCAGGCGCTCGACGCGCCGGCCGACATCGCCGTCGCCGGCGGCCGCATCGCGCGGGTGGGAGATCTCGCCGGCGCCCAGGCCGCGCGCGTGCTCAACGCGCGCGGGCTCGTCGCGTCGGCGGGTTGGATCGATCTCCACGTGCACTGCGTCGAGGGTACGAGCGTGGGCGGCGTGCACCCCGACCACGACGCCGGGGTGGCCACGGGCGTCACGACGATCGTGGACACGGGCTCGTTCGGCGCCGACGGGCTTCCGCTGTTCCTGGACGTCGCGCGGCGCGCGCGGACGCGCGTGCTCGGCTATCTCAACGTGTCCGCGAAGCGCGGCTCGCCCATTCACGGGGACTGGCAGGTGTTCGACCAGGCGCGCACCATTGCGGCGGCGGACGCCCACCGGGACCTGATCGTCGGCATCAAGGTGCTTG
>DASQGM010000276.1:0-2560 GCA_035632615.1 bacterium
AAAGCGCTCCCAGTGACCCGGGGCCGGCTTGTAGCTGCCGCAGTCCTCGGCGGTGATGAGCGCGTCAGGCGTCACGCGCAGACGCGCGGTCGACGTCGCGAGGAGATCGCGATCCACGTTCGACAGAATCGCGAGTCGGTATCCGGCGCGCCGCAGCGCCCGGAGCGCGCCCGGCACCTCGGGGAACGGCGCCCAGCGCGGCAGCGACTCCGGCAGCACCTGCCGCCGATCCGGCGGCAGGGGGCGACCGAGCGCCCGCATCAGCCTGGCGCTGGCTTCCGCCAGCACCTCCCGGTAGGGGCGATACGTCTCGTGCTCGACCTCGGCCTCGACGGCGATGTAGCGGGCGGCGAGGACGCGCCGTTCCATCGGGGCCGGCAACAGCGGAGCGAGGGCATCGGCGACGCCGCCCTCCCAGTCGATCAGGGTCCCGTAGCAATCGAAGGTGATCCACTCGACGGTCGACACGGGCGCCTGCTTCGGTGCCCGCGCGGGCCGTCCCTGCGGGCCCGGCGCGCGCGGGCACCGTGGTTTGCATTCCCGGGCGCCTGGGTAACGTCTTGGTGATCGGCGTCGTGCGTGACCTGATTGATGTCACGGCGACGGTGTCCGCGCCCATTCTCTTCGATCCCCGGCATGGCTCACCATTCGTGCGGTGCGCGGCGTCCGGTTCGCCGATGGAGGACGTTCCGGCCCGGGAATTGACGACGTTCGGGCCACGTTCCCCGGGTGCGGAAAGGGTGTGAACACGATGGTAACGAACATCCATTCGAGGGCGCGTTCCTGGCTCGCTCTACCGTCATGGGTCAGAGGGGTCCGGACGGGCGTGACGGCGTGGACGCTGCTGGCGGTGGCCGGTTGGATCGTCGCTGGGATCGCCGGGGCGTCGGCGGTGCGGACCCACCAAGAGACTGCGCGGATGGCGATGCTGGCCGGTTTGACGCCGGTGTCCGGACCCGGCGTCGAGGTCATGCTGTCCGACTCGACGCGCGTGCTTGCGCCGGCCGAGAACCCAAGCGAGGCCCTGGTGCAGGACAGCGATCTTCTCCTGGTGGAGATGATGTTGTGGTACGGTGGCGCCCGAGCCGTCGCGGTGAACGGCGTGCGGATCACCGCTGAGACCGCCATCATCTCCTCGGGCCCGACCGTCGTGGTCGACGGCCACCGCATGGTGGCGCCGTTCCACATCTCCGCGGTCGGAGATCAGCGGTTGCTCCAGGGCGTGCTCCAGACGCGCGGAGGGTTCCTGGACCGGATGCGCGAAAGCGGGCTCGGCGTCCAGGTCGTGGCGCGATCCTACGTCGCCGTGCCGGCGACGACCGCCCGCGTGACGTCGCAGTGACCTGACGCCGGCACGCCCGGCGCCTGTGCGCCGCGTTCAGATACCGCTCGAGGGGAGGGACGGCATGGGTATTCTCGCGTGGATCATCGTCGGCATCGTCGCGGGGTGGTTGGCGAAACACGTGATTCCGGGCGAAGGACCCGGCGGGGTCATTGGCGACCTCGTTGTCGGCGTGGTGGGGGCGCTGATCGGGGGTTGGATCTTCCAGTCCCTCGGACACCCCGGCGTGACCGGGATCAATCTGACCTCGATCGTTGTGGCGTTCATCGGTGGTGTGATCCTACTGTTGATCATTCGGGCGGTGGGGGGCCGGCGTCGCGCGGCCTGACGAGCACGCGGCCTGCGAAGCATCGTCGTCCGACGAGGAACGGTGCCCGGGATCCCGGGCACCGTTCGTGTTTCACGGCCGGGATCGAGCGGTCGGGCGCGGGGTGCGCCCAGGAACGTGTTTGGCCGCGCAGAATCCACCGGGCGTGAAGCTCGTGTCGCTCAACGTGGGCATGCCGACGGCGATCGAACTGGACGACCGCACGGTCGTCACCGGAATTTTCAAGGAGCCCGCGCGGGGTCGCGTGCGGATGCGCACGTTGAATCTCGACGGCGACGGGCAGGCTGATCTGCGCGCGCACGGCGGCGCCTCCAAAGCGGTGTACGCCTACCCGAGCGAGCACTACGCGTTCTGGACCCGGGAGCTGCCGGGGACCGATCTCCCGTGGGGGGCGTTCGGCGAGAACTTGACAGTGGCGGGCTGCATGGAAGACGCGGTGCACATCGGCGACCGCTTCAGGATCGGGTCCGCGGAGGTGGTCGTCACGCAGCCGCGCATGCCCTGCTACAAGCTCGGGATCCGGCTGGGACGTCCGGACATCGTTGACCGGTTTCTGGCAAGCGGCCGGAGCGGGTTCTACTGTCGGGTCGCTCGCGAGGGCGACGTCGGCGCGGGAGACGAGATCGAAGTAGTCGCCCGCGATCCGCACCGTGTCTCGGTGGCCGAGATCGCCCGCTTCTTCACGCCCGGCGACGACGCGCGCGACTCGCGTGCCACCGTTCACGTACTCCGGAGGGCGCTTGAGGTCCCGGCGCTCGCGGATGGAGTGCGGCGTCACCTCCGGGCCCGGCTCGCGAAGCTCGCCGCGGGCGCGTAGCGCCTCGCCGGCGGGGCGCCGGGCGCCCCGCCGCGCCGCGCGGCGGCCGACGCCGCGGGGGGCGCGGATCAGA
>DASQGM010000277.1:0-2406 GCA_035632615.1 bacterium
CGCGCCCGGCCGTGAAGTCGTCCTCCGCGGTCTTGTGGCCCGCGGGCGGCATCGCCTTCTGGACGTAGACTAGGTCGTGCCAGAGTTGCAGGACGCGAACGGCCTGCAGGCTCGTCAGGTTGACGCTGCCGTCGCGTCCCACGACCGTGCCGCCGGCCTGCCAGACCATCGCCAGGAAGTACCATGGGGAGTCGGCGGCCGTCTCGAAACCCCACTGCGCCGCCGCGCTCGATCCCGCCGCGGGCCGGGTGAGCACCCGCGCGTCTCGGAGCAGCGCCTCCCACGTTTGCGGGGGCGCGTTCGGATCCAGGCCGGCCGCCTGGAACGCGTCACGGTTGTACCAGAGCGACGGCGTGCTGACGTTGAACGGCATCACCCAGGCGGCGCCCTTGTACGTGAACCGATCCCACAGGGCGGGTAACACGTCGGCCCGATCGGCCTGGGTGAGGAAGGTCTGGATCGGCACCAGCGCTCCGCCGTCGGCCATCTGGGGAATGCCCCACCGTTGGCCGAGTTGGGCGACGTCGGGGACATGGTGGCCGGCGATCGCCGCGAGCACCTTCTGGGCCATGTCGTCGTACCCGCCCATGTACTCCGCGGTGACGGAGATCTCAGGGTGCCGGCTCTCGAACGCGGCCAGCAGGTCCGAGAAATCGGTCGCGGTCGTGGCCGTGGTCGTCCACAACGTCAGGGCGACCTTCGGCGCCGCCGCCGATCTGGGCGTCCACGCGAGCGGTGCCAACGCGACGAGCAGCGCGGCGACCGCCGCGAGCGTTCGCGTCGGTGAGCGACGCAACCATCCCATGTCAGGCATCCTGCCTGGCGTCTTCGAGAACACGCTCCAACGTCGGGCGATTGCCGCCCGGCCAATCCGGACGGTCCACCGTGGCCCCGTCCGCGCCGCACGCGATGACGCGCCGCGCGATGAGCCCGTCCGAGATCCCCCACGCGCGCACCCGCAACCCGAATCGATGCGCCAGGCGCACGTCCGCCCTCGTCAACGTCGAGGCCCGGGGGCAGATCTGCACGCCGTCGACGGCGCGGACCGCCGCCACCTCATCCGGCGTGATCCGCTCGACGAGCCAGCCCACCGCCACCCACGACGCGCGGCGACGCACCGCCTCGAGCACGGGATACTGAAACGAGGTCAACACCACGCCGGCCCACAGGCCGGCGCGTTGCACCTCGTCCAACGCAGGCTCCACCGCGTGCGGCACCTTCAGCTCCAACTCCAGCGACGTGCGGCCCATGTACCGCCGGAGGAACGATCGGAGGTCGGGGATCCGGAGACCGCCGAACCGGGGGTGGAACCAGCGGCCGGCGTCGAGCGCCTGCAGGTCTCGAAAGCTCATGGACGCGACCTCACCACGTCCGTCCGTGTTTCGGTCCACCGTCGGATCGTGGAACAGCACCACCACGCCGTCGCGGGTGAGGCGCAGGTCGGTCTCGATTCCGTCCGCGTCCATCTCGATCGCGAGGTCAAACGCGGCGTCGGTGTTCTCCGGAGCGTAACCCGAAGCCCCACGATGCGCGAGCGTCTTCACCCGTGCGACCCTCCCCCCGGGGTCCGCGTCAGCCCTTGAGGCCGTACGCGGTCAACCCCTGCACAAATTGGCGCTGGACGATGAGGAACAGCACCACGATCGGCGCGACGATGAGCACGGACGCCGCCATGAGCTCGGGCCAGCGGTTGCCGAGATCCGCATCCATGAAGTAGCGCAGCGCCACCTGCACCGGCCGCATTTCGTTGCGGTCGGTCACGATGAGTGGCCACAGGTAGCTGTTCCAGCTGGCGACGAACGTCAGCAGCCCGAGCGACCCCACCGCAGGGCGGCACACCGGGAGCAGGATCCGCGTGAGAAAGCCGAGGCCGGTCGCCCCGTCGATCGCCGCCGCGTCCTCGAACTCCTGCGGGACGGTGAGAAACGCCTGGTGCAGGAGAAACACCGCGAACCCGCTGGCGAGGAACGGTACGATCAGGGCCGCGTACGTGTCCACCCATCCGAGGGTCCGCACGATCAGGTACGCCGGGATGATCGTGATCTCACCCGGGATGAGCAGCGTGGCGACGAAGAACCCGAGGATCAGGCGGCGTCCCGGGAACACCCTGCGCGCCAGCGCGAACGCGGCGAGCGACGCGGTCGTCAGCTGTCCCACCGTGATCGCCGTCGACACGATTACGCTGTTCAGGAAGAACCGGGCGAACGGGGCGGCCCGGACGGCGTCGGCATAGTTCGACCACCGCGGATGGACCGGGAGCCACACCGGCGGGTCTCGGAACACGTCGCCCGGCGCCTTGAGCGAGGTGGCCAGCATCCACGCGAACGGGAGCAGCATCGCACAGGCGCTCAGCACCAGCACCCCATAGACCGGCACGGCTCCCAGCCACCGGCGCGCCCACGATCG